>VGWG01000165.1 GCA_016873675.1 Lentisphaerota bacterium
CCAGCATGGAGACAATTCGAACGAGGATCTCTTTTCCCGGTTCAGCCTGCGCAAGCAGCTTCTTGACCACAAGCAAGTCCAAGCATGCCGCACATTCTAAAGCCGAACCACGGGCAATGTCAAAAAAACCGTTTTCATGGGTGACATTTTATGATCACATGCAGGAGCAAAGCAAGATTACGATTACGATTACGATTATGATTACGATTAAGTAACCCTCATCAGAACGGCCATGCGTCCTTTTCTCTTCCAAGTCTCAGTGGCGCCTGACAGACGACTGTGCTATCATTTTATATTGTGCTTGCAGAACCGGCGCAGGAGGTTTTGCAAGCGCCTCCCCGTTCGTGCAGAGTGTTCTGCAAGAGCCTCGTGAAAATGGACGACTAACCAGGAGACCGTTGATGTTACACGAACCCGCTGCAAAGCAGGAGAAGGACCCTGCATCCGCCTGGAAAGCGCGGTTGGGCATTCGGCTGTTCTGGCTGTATTGCGCGATCTATGCAGGCTTCGTTGCGTTAGCGGTTTTTGCCGCCGAAACGCTCAAAACGCCGGTGCTGGCCGGCGTGAATCTGGCCATCATCTTTGGCGTGGCGCTGATCCTGTTTGCGCTCATTCTCGGGATCATCTATAACCACGTGTGCACCCGGAAAGAAGATGAGATGAACCACGAGGATACCCACCCATGAAGTACATCGCCAGTCCCATCGCCGTGGCTATCTTTCTGAGCTTTGTCGGTTGTGTGCTCGGGCTGTCCTTCTATTATGCGCGCAAAGCCAGATCGGCCGCAGGCTACTTCGCCGCAGGCGGAACCATTCACTGGTTTGTGAACGGGGTCGCTTTTGCCGGCGACTATCTCTCGGCCGCGTCCTTCCTCGGCATTTGCGGCATGATAGCCACCATGGGCTATGACGGCTTCCTCTATTCCATTGGCTATCTTGCCGGCTGGATTGTGGCCCTGTTTGTGGTGGC
This sequence comes from Lentisphaerota bacterium, assembly GCA_016873675.1. Lineage (NCBI taxonomy): Bacteria > Pseudomonadati > Lentisphaerota > Lentisphaerota bacterium. The sequence continues at coordinate 970 of VGWG01000165.1, forward strand.
TGAACCGATGAAACGCCTCGGCAAATACACCTTCGCCGATGCCTTGGACTTTAAGTTTAACTCGAAGGGCATTCAGTTGATGGCCGCCATCAGCACGCTCGCCGTCTCGGTGTTTTATCTGATTCCGCAGATGGTCGGCGCCGGATCGCTGGTGACGCCGCTGCTGGGTTTTCCGCAGTGGGCCGGGGTCATCATGGTCGGGGCGATTGTCATCGCCATTGTGGCCACAGCCGGCATGACCTCCACCACGTATGTACAATTTCTCAAGGGCGGGTTGTTGATTGTCTTTTCATCCGTGCTGGTGATCGCTGTGCTCGCGAGAGGGCTGTCAACCACGCCGGGCAGCAAGACCTTCTTCCCGAAACAGCTCGATGCCGCAACGATCATGACAACTGGCGCTGACGGGTATTCATGTGTCACGCAGTTGGACGATCAGAAATCAGGCAAGCGTTTCGTTAAACTGGCCAAAGACGGCATCGAAGGGTGGTGGTTGCTCAACGGCCCCTCCCTGGAAGAGGTGCAGTCCCAGACCGAAACCCGGTCTGGAACGCTCTATAACGGCGCGCCCAAAGAAGCGGATCTTTTTAAATCCGTGGGGTATGTCACCCGTTTGCGTGATGAGAACGGCAACGAGATCACGCAGACGGGACGCCTCGGCCCGTTGCGCTATCTGGCGGCGCTCTCCCGTGCGGAGGTTGTGCGCTATCCCAAAAGCGCTCAGGTCAAGCTGATGGACGGCGACGCGCGGGTCACGCTTTTCTGCCCGGTGGTCACCCGGGGCGCGGACCTGCTGGTTCCCGGCCAGAAGTTCAAGACCAAGACCCCGGTGGAAAAGATGAACTTTATCTCCCTGATGCTGGCGCTATTCTTGGGCACAGCCGCTTTGCCGCATATTCTCATCCGCTATTACACCGTGCACTCACAGCGCGATGCCCGTAAATCGACGATCGTGGCCATTGGCGGGATCGGATTCTTCTACGTGCTGACGCTGTTTATGGGCCTCGGCGCCATGACACTGGGCGTCATTGATATGACGGATGACAACATGTCCGCTCCGCTGCTGGCCGGCTCATTCAGTCTGGTGCTGTTTGCCATCATCTCCGCCATTGCTTTTGCGACGGTCCTCGGAACCGTCTCCGGCCTGATCGTCGCGGCTTCCGGGGCGGTGGCGCACGACCTGATGGACAAGTTTATGAGCGTCACGATGACGGACATTCAAAAGGTTAAAACCGGAAAGATTGCCGCCGTTGTGGTCGGCATTCTGGCGATCGGCCTCGGGATTCTCTTTCAAGGAATGAACGTCACCTTCCTGGTCGGGTGGGCTTTTTCCGTGGCGGCATCAGCCAACCTGCCCGCGATCATCATGCTGCTTTTCTGGAAAAAGACGACCGCGACGGGGATCGCCTGGTCCATTGGCGTCGGCATGATGTCCGCGCTGTTAATCATCCTCACCTCTCCGGATATGTACGTGCAGTACACGCTCAATCCGGCGACTGCGCTGCACAGCCTCAACCAGCCAGGCATCGTCTCCATCCCGCTCAGCTTCATAACCTTGGTGGTCGTATCGTTGCTGACGCTGAAGAGAAAAGCTGAAGAGAAAAGCTGAAATGCTGAAAACTGAAAGCTGAAAGGCGGATCAGAAAACGCGCGAAGCGAGGTAGGGCGGCGGCGTCTCGCTGAAGAGAAAAGCTGAAATGCTGAAAACTGAAAGCTGAAAGGCGGATCAGAAAACGCGCACCGCGCGGGTAGGGCAGCGGCGTCTCGCCGCGCCGAAGGTGAATGCAAGGCCCGTCCCTTGGCCGTCCTCTCTCAGCTTTGTTGAACCAGGCGGCGTACAGCGTACATCGGAATGGTCTGCACACGGTCGTACTCCGTAAAGTTTTCCAGCGACACCCGGATGCCTTTCTTTAATTTCCGCTCGTCCATGAACAAGTACATGCTCTGCATCTGTCCCTTCGTGCCGGACTTCACCTCCACGGGCACAATGTCCGCTCCCTGTTGAATGACATAGTCGATCTCGGCATTGCTGTTCCTGGCCTCCCGGTGCCAGTAGTAAAGGTTGGCTTTCATGTGCGAAGGATGATTCCCGATCAGTTCCAACCCCGTGAAAACCTCTGCGAGACTGCCTTTGTTGACAAGGTCTAAGTCACCCGCCGTCAGGTGGCCCGGCACGTCGAGACCCATCAGACGCTGGTGGATGCCGATGTCGAACAGAAACACTTTGAACTTCTTCTCGTCAACCTGAGCGCCGAGCGGAATGCCGCGGGCATGTGTGTGCATGACCCGGTACGCCAACCCGGCCTGCAACAGCAACTGCAGGGCGTCCTTGAGCGGCTGGGCCGAGGAAGCGGAATCGATGCTGGAATACTTGAACTTGCCGCCTGCCTGTAGGACGATGGAACGGAACACCTCGGAGAGCCGTCCGACAGGCGCCCGTTTCTTATACTTCTTGAAGTCGTCATCAATCGTTGTGACCAGGTCGTCCAGTATTTTAAGGCATTCCGCCAGATCGTGTTTCTCCGCATACGCCTTCACGGCGGCAGGCATGCCGCCCACGAGTTGATACGTTTTCACAAGGTCCACGAGACGACGATGGAACGGTTTATCCACCGGGTGTGCCGCATCGGCCTGCGCGACAACACCGAGCAACGTGTCTTCCCCGGTCGCCATCAGGTACTCCGCGAAGGTCAACGGATACATAAACAGCGAGGAGAGTCGGCCAACCCCCAGAGACGGAATCTCGGCCAGAGCGAGTTCCAGCAACGAACCCGCCGCCACAACATGCAGATCCGGCATCTTCTCGTGGAAGAAACGCAATGCGCTCAACGCTTCCGGGCACGCCTGTATCTCATCGAAGAACAACAACGTCTCCCCGGCGACAATGGGGGTTGAAAAATAGGCGGCCAATTTCTCGCGGATGCGCACGGGATTGAGCGAGTCGTGGAAGAAGACCCGGATCTCGGGGTTTTCCTCAAAATTGACCTCGACGAAGTGTCGAAAGGTCTGGCCCAGTTCGCGGATCGAGTATGTCTTTCCGACTTGGCGAGCTCCGCGAACAAGCAACACCTTCCGCCCGGGACTTTGCTTCCAGGCCAACAGACGTGATTCAATCTCTCTCTTCATGAATAACCCCAGAAAAACAACCCTGAAAACAAGCCGTCAGCTCGCAATAACAAGTCAATTGAACACAAATATTGTCTGAAAGTCAACCCAATCATCCTTGACAGCCCTAACAGAGCTGCTCTGACGAATGCCACAGGGAATGCGCGAAGCGAGGTAGGGCAGCGGCGTCTCGCCGCGCCGCAGATCATGACGAATGCCACAGGGAATGCGCGTGTGTAGGTCTGTGGGTCTGTGAGTATGTGGGTGTGTGTGGGTGTGTGTGGGTGTGTGTGGGTCTGAATCGGGGTCGGTATCCGGGTCGGGGTCGAAATTCCAGGTTTTCCCATCGCCAGCGATCCCGATCCCGATAATGGCCATACTCCCGGGCGCAGTCACGGTTTATTTGCGTCGCCAGCGGTTGTGTGCCTGCCTTTCGGGCGGCAAA
>VGWG01000166.1 GCA_016873675.1 Lentisphaerota bacterium
CGGCCGTGTGCACGGCAGACGTGCAAGGCGGTGCCCTGCCGCTGATGCCGAAAGAACTTCGGGGCGTGTGGGTGGACGGGTTGGATGGCCGCCGCTATGCGCTGGTGGCAAATTTCGGCGCGGACGAACAAACGGTTGAGGTGTGGGGCGAAACGTTTTCGTTGGCCGCTGGCGCGGCGACCGTACGATCCGGTTGTTCGGCGGGAAAGACGGTGGGAGAGAGTGAAGATTGACGCAAGAGACAAAGCGACGTTGAGGCGATTGGCTGGACGATACAGCGAAGTCGCACATATGGATGTTCAGAAGGAGCGCCTGGAACGGTACTGCCGGACGAATGCGATGGAGAGCGTCCGCCCTGTGGTTCTGATTGACGAGGTGCCGTGGGGCGAGATCAGGGACGAAGCCCTGACGAACGCCTGCGCGCCCGACCTCGGATGGATCGAGGCGCCCCTGCGACGCGCCCTGTACCAGTGGGAGCATTTCCAGGTGGACCAGGTGGTTCCTCCCGTATTTCAAGTCAACAAGCGGGTGCGCTGGCTGAGCGGCATCGGCATCGAGATCAAGGAGCAGCAGATCAAGGGCGATACGGGCGCGTACATCGCTTCGCATGCCTACACCGATCAACTCTGTACCGAGGACGACTTGGCAAAACTGCACCCGCCGGAGGTCGTCTATGACCAAGCCGCGACCGAGGCGGCGATTGCGGTTGCGAAAGAGGTGTTTGCCGGCCTCATGGATGTTGAGCTAATAGGGTGTGGCGGGCTGAATTTCAACATCTGGGATGACGTGGCGATGTATCGGGGCGTAGAGAACTTGCTCATGGACCTGTCCGAGCGCCCCGACTTCATGCACAAGCTCGCCCGGCGCTTCATGGAGATCGGACAAGCGCAATTCAAACAACTGGAAGAGCATGGCCTGCTGGACCCGCGCCCGGTCCTCCTGCATTGCACCGCCGCGTGTTCCCGCGAACTCCCGGCTGCGGATTGCAAGGGGCGCTACCGGGCCAAGGATGTCTGGGGACGTTGCGCCGCCCAGATCTTCGGTTCGGTGTCCCCTGCCATGCACGACGAATTCGACCTGGCCTACAATCAGCAGTTGTTCAAGGACTGCGGCCTCCTTTACTACGGCTGCTGCGAGCCGATGGACCGCAAGATCGATATACTCCGCAAGCGGTTCAAGAACCTGCGCAAGATATCCATCACACCCTGGGCCGATCCCCAACGCGCGGCGGAGAACATCGGCTGCGACTATGTCATGGCGGCAAAACCAAATCCGGCTTTCGTCGCGTCGCCCCGGTTCGATCCCGCGCCCGTGGAAGCGGAGATCGCGCGGTATTGCATAGCCTGTCGAGAGCATGGCACCACCCTGGAGTTCATTCTCAAGGACATCAGCACAATCGCCAATAATCCGGAAAACCTGACTCACTGGGCCGCAACGGTAAGCGCCACCATTGACCAGTACTATTCGTGATGCAGCGGCTCGGGGAATGGGGAAAGCCGAACAACAGGGGGGGTATTCGCCGCCCGCTGCGCGGTCGGCGCAACCCACACCCTGAGCGATCTCAGCCGTTGGAAAGGAACTTGGTATGAAACGATTAGCAGCCTTCATGTGTCTGATCGCGGCGTTGGCACTGGCTGATGACAGGCTACAACCACGCGACCTGACGCCCGTGACCTGGTTGGAAGCACCGCAGCATGCGCCCGTCGAAATTGTGCGAGAGGGCAAGCCCGTGGCCGTCGTCTACGTGGCCAATCCCGAAGGGCGAAGCGATTGGCAGCCGAAACGGAAGCATGAGTCGCCTTCGACACTCAAGCGGCTGGTGGATGAGATGTCGGAAGTGGTCCGACTGAGTACCGGCGCGACGCTGGTTTTTGTAACCAATCCCCCGGCGGCGACCGAATGCGCCATTGTGATCGGCGACTGCGAGGAGACGCGACGGGCCGGGATTGACGCTTCGGCGTTACCACCCGAGGGGTTTGTCGTCCTGACGGCGTCCAATCGCGTGTATCTGGTTGGCACCGGAACGAACGGCACCCACGACGCGACCGCCTGGGCCGTCGCGGACTTCCTCGAGCGCTTCGCCGGTGTGCGCTGGTATTGGCCTGTGGAAGTTGGCGGACGCTGCGTCGTGCAGAACACCTCGCTGGCTGTCCCTCCGGTGCATTACCGCGATCAGCCGGTCTTCCGCCTGCGGGAGTATCATCCGCGGGAAGGCTGGAAACTTCCGACTCCGTCACGCTCCTTCGACAGCAAACCGCTGCCATTCCCGCCCCACGCGATTCCCGACGGCGTGCAAGAGGTTCGCATGATGCCCTATCTGGCGCTGGTGCGCGCGGGATGCAGTTGGCCGTATAAGATCCAATGCCACGAGCCGCAAAATCTCGCCAAGCTTCCCCGTGAATTTCTCGAAGCCAATCCGGATATGTTCGCGCTCAGGAAAGATGGCACCCGGAACGTCAACCTGTTCTGCTACAGCTCGCCGAAGGCGCTGGACTACCTCCTGGCGGGTTGTGAGCGGGCTTGGGACAAGAACGGCAACTGTACGTGGGTGACACCCACCTGCGTCACCGTGTCCCCGGGCGATACCATATGGGAGTGCTTCTGTTCCGATTGCATGGACACCCAGATCAGGGCCGGCGGCACGTCCATCGACGGCTTCTCGTTGATTATGGGGCTGTTCGTCAAGCGGATGTGCGAGGCTGTGAAAGACCGCTGGCCCGACAAGAAGGTAATCTACATGCCCTATTGGAACTACCAGGAATGCCCCCCGTCGGTGGATTATCCCGACAATCTGGTGGTGATGGCAGCCATGACCACGTTTCCGATGCCCTTGAATGCCCAACCCGAGAACTTTCAAGATGCGATCGCCCGCCTGCGCGCGTGGCAGTCCAAGGCCTGCGTCCCCGTCACCGTCTGGGATTACTGCGTCGCCTGGACCCACGGTCCATACCAGTATCCGCACGTCGTGCGCGATTTCCAAAAGAGCATTCAGGGCCTGAGCGCCGGAACCTTCGTGAACGGCTGGACCATGAGCGATTGGACCACCACGGCGCCCACGCTCTATGTGTGGATGAAAGCGTTGTGGAATCCCGATCTGGACGTGGACGCTGTGCTCGACGAAATGTGCCGGCGTCTCTACGGCAAGGCGGGCGCCACCGCGCGCGACATGATGAGGCTGGAGTGCGCGCTCTGGGAAGAAGGAGACTGGAGAAAACAACGCGTGATGCTTCCGGGTGAGTGGTACCTGCCGAAATCGTTAGTCCCGCGAGTCTGGCCCCCAGAAATCGTGGAACGGCTGAAGACGCTTCGCGATCAGGCGCTGGTCGAATTGGCCGATGATCCCGTTGCGCGGCAACGATTCCTCTACCGGACCTGGACGTTCGATGCATTTCTGGAGGAAGCAGGGAGGAGCGAACCATGAAACAGAGCATGTCAGCATCGTGTTGTCATCCAGCGTTTGTCGTCAGACACCCTCTCGCCGACAGTCGGATGCGCCTCGTCACGGCAGTCCTGATTGGCGCCGTCGGCCTTGCCGGAGCAACCGAATACCACGTCTCGAAAAGCGGGAGCGATTCGAATTCCGGTTCCTTGTCCCAGCCCTTTCTGACGATTCAGAAGGCGGCCACGGTGATGCAGCCGGGGGATGTGTGTACGGTCCAGGCGGGAACGTATCGCGAGGAGGTGATCCCACCCCGGGGTGGAATCTCGGAGTCGCAACGGATCACCTATCGCGCCGCGGAGGGGGAGACGGTTTATTGGAAGGGCTCAGATCCGTTTACGAATTGGACCATGCACGGCGGGAACACCTACCAGGTGAACATCCCCAACGCCGTCTTTGGCGCGTTCAATCCCTATACGGTCTTTGTGAAGGAAGCCTGGATGGGCTATGGGGCAGGCAGGTTTCACCGGGGACAGGTTTTCTATGAAGGCGAACAATACCGGGAACAGCGCACCTTGGCCGACGTGATGGCGACGCCCGGAACGTGGTACGTGAAGCAGGACAAGGGCAGCACGGTGATCTATGCCAACTTCGGCGGCGCAAATCCGAATGCCGGGCTGGCTGAAGTGACTATGCGGAAATCGGTGTTCCGTCCCATCATCGATGGCGGCGTGAACTACATCACGCTGCGCGGCTTCCACCTGTCGCACGGGGCACCGAACTGGTCGCCGCCCAGCCCGAAAACGTCGGACCAGGAGGGGCTGATTACCACCTATCGCGGCACGCACTGGATTATTGAGAACAATATCATCTCGGACTCGCGGACGGTCGGCATTGTCAGCGGGTCGTTGCAGAACAACAATGGAGGCACCTACGACACGAGGGGACATCACATTGTCCGAGGCAACATCATCCGGAACTGCGGTCAGTCCGGAATTTGCGGACGCACCGGGTGGGACGCG
>VGWG01000167.1 GCA_016873675.1 Lentisphaerota bacterium
TTCAAGCCCGGCGAGTACGTCTATCAGCAGGGAATCAGAGAGGGCGGCACCATGGCAATCCTCGCTGGAGCCGGGCCCATGGGCCTGAGCGCGATAGATCTTGCCCTGCACGGCGACAACCGGCCGTCGATCCTGGTGGTCACCGACATCGATCAACCCCGCCTCAACCGCGCAGCGGCGATCTTCTCGCCCGATCACGCCAAGAAACTGGGCATCGCTCTCCATTACTTCAACACCGCCGCAGCGGCCGACCCCGTCGGCGAAATGCGCGCCCTGACCCATGGCAAGGGGTTTGACGATGTCTTCGTCTTTGCGCCGGTCGCGCCGCTCTGCGAGCAGGGCTCTGCACTTCTGGGCTACAACGGATGCCTGAACTTCTTCGCAGGCCCCTCCAAGCCGGACTTCAAGGCACCAATCAACTTCTACGACGTCCACTACATGGGGCACCATGTGGTCGGTTCGTCGGGCGGCAACACCGACGACCTGCGCGACGCGCTCACCCTGTCCTCGCAGAATCGCATCAATCCGTCGGTCATGGTGACCCATGTCGGCGGGATCGACGCCGCCGCGCAGGCGACGATGGACCTGGTCAAGATCCCCGGCGGCAAACGCTTGGTCTACACCCACGTCTCCATGCCGATGACAGCCATCGCCGATTTTGCAGCCGTTGGCAAGAACAACCCGTTCTTCGCCAAACTGGCCGCGATCTGCGATCATCATAACGGCCTGTGGTCGGACGAGGCCGAACGCTGCCTGCTCGACCAAGCACCGCGCTTGGAACCGGACGCCGCTGTGTGAGCGGCCCGGCGGCCGCTGGGTGATGATGCTTGAGCACCGCGCGATTACCGTTCACGCAGCAGGCGTTTGAGCTGCTCGTTTGCGGCGTCACCCAGTGCCCGGGTTCCGGCTTCCTTGATCAGGCGGTTGATCTCCTTCCTGCCGGCATCCGAGTCGAGCTTCAGCGCAGTCAGCGTGCCGATGACTGGCACGCGTATTGTCTGCCCCTTCACATAGGGCCAGACCGTGCGTCCGACGAGTTTCTCGGTCAGCGGCAGTTCGACGGTATACGAGACGGTTTGATCCAACCCCACCGATCCGCGGAAGCGAATCGGGTGCCCATCAACCGCCATCTCGAACGGCTCGGACTGGATGCGCCCGTCCCGGCAGACCGCCTGTATCGTGGTGTCTGGGATTCGCATCGTCCGATGCTCAATGCCAACGAGGTCCAGCACGTCGGCCAGCGTCCCCGTCGGTGTGAAACTGGCCTCGCGCAGCGTGACGGCAAACGTCGCGTCGATCTGTTGCATCGCTCCGGGTGCCAGCGGGATTCGGGTCTCGTTCACATGCAATTCAACAAGGCCGCTACCGACGACGCAGCCGCGCAGCAACGGGTTGACCATCGCCAGCACGGTATCCGTGAATTCCTGGGTCAGGGGCACGCGATCGAGGATGGGCACGGCTCCACCAATCTCGAGCACGGCAGGATCCGCCGCAGCCTGGATCAACGGTTTCAAGCGCAGAAACCCCGTGCCGGATGCGGGCTGGTAGTCGAGTTTCAGCAAGCCCTCATCGAGCGCAAAGGCGACGTCGGCTGCCGCGAGCTTCAGCCCCAGAACTCCGATCTCGCCGATGCCCAGCGATCCCTCGGCCGCGCCAAACGAGCGCAGGGATGCGAGACCGCCGCCCAACCCGCCTGCACACTCAAAGGGGCGCGGAGCCGGCTTGCCGCTGACGGTCACTCCGCGCACGCCAGCCTGGGTCAGCTTCCCCGAGAGGGCGTCGTAATCCACGGCCAGTGTTCCAGTCAGCGATGCAGTCGCTCCGCCAGTCACGTCGCGCACCCGCCCCTTCGCAGTCGCGGCAAGCCAGTCCGTCGCCAGCTCCGCCGACTCTACACCGAGTGTCTGCCCGTCCCGCGCCAGCAACGCCGCCGCCGAAAGCGCAATCCGTCTTTCCCGCATCGGCGCGTCCTGCCCCGCGGCTGAAATCACCAGATTGGTGAGCGCGCTGGCCAGCGTGATCCGGGTTCCGGTTGGCGCGTTTTCTGCCGCCAGCCGGACGTGCAGCCCGCCGTTCAGGCGTGACGGAACAACGCCTTCACGCGAGATCCGGCGCCAACCGGACACCACGCCCAGGTCGGCCTCCATCACCGCCTCTCCCGCAATCGCCGCCGCCCGATCTTTCAGCGCCCAGTCCGCCCGAAGCGCTGGAACCGACACGCGCGCCGCCGCCGAAATAAGCGTCGCCTCGGACAGCCTGAGATAACCATCGCCGAGCGCCACCTCCACCGTGCCTTGCGCGCGAACGTCGCGCTCTTTCACCGCCCAGGCACCCGTTTGCAGGGCCAGACCGCTCACGGCCGACGTGATTGTTCCACTGATCACGCCCGAAGTCAGTATCGGCCCGCCCGCATCCATCGGAACCGCGAAAGCAATCTGGTTGTCGGCCCGCTCAACCACAATCCGCTGCCCGACGCCGATCTCGACCGCCAGATCCTCCACGCCGACCGTCGCCCTGATCTCCGACCGGTCCCCCTTTTTTGCGGCGGCTACTTGGAACAGAATCTGTCCGATCATGGGCGGACACGCCGTCCATAGGTTGCGATAAGCCCGCGAAAAGGCAGTGAGATCGATCTTCCCGGAAACCAAGCCCTTGTCCAGACGCCCCGATCCGGATATCTGCGCGAAGGGCAGCACCACATCCAACGCATTCAACTCGGCGGGCCCGGCATAGGGCACGTCGATATCGAGTGTGACGCGCGGCGCCGGCATCAGCGGCACCCGCTCGTTCTTGTAGAACACAATGAGATTGTCGGCTGTCGCTTTCAAGCGGAGCGCCCGAGCCTGCTCCGTTCCTTCGATCACGCCCGCGAATGACAGCGTCCCGCGCTCCATCCGCGCCTCAGGGGTCAGGTTCAGCAACGGCCTGAAATCCCGGACGACCGAAGCCACATCGACGCCTCCCGTCACGGCGATCCGACCGACCGGAACCGCTCCGGTCGATAGGCTCCCGAAGCGTCCGTCGGCCGACAGCAGCACCCACGGGGTTTTTACCGCGCACGAATGGATCGCCACCCCCCGGTCGTCCCGTTTGGCCGAAATGGCGACCGTCACGTCTCCCGGTGGCGAGGGGTTGAATCCGGGAAAGGCAAAGGTGAACCGCGTGATCGCCACTTCGGCCTCAACCGCCGTTTCGCGCAAGCCAGCCGCTCGCACGGACACCTCCGCATCGAGCAGTCCGCCCGCGCCCCATGTCGCGCCCGTGCGCGCTTCCAGCAACGGACGGACCTGCTGCAGATCAAAGCCCGTGATGGTGAGCGCCATTTGCCCCGTGCAGGCCGGATCATCAAACGCCCGCGCAACCAGCAGTCGCGGCGTGGGCAATTGGCCCTTCGCTGACACGGTTCCGTCGCCGGCCCCACCCGGCACCACGCAGGCGGCCTCGATCATGAGGGGTTGGTCCCAGGTGTTCAGCCGCAGCGACGCATTCACCTGGTTCGCCAACGTGGTGTCCCCGTCTGCAGAACCCCCGGCCACAACCTGACCGTTGTGCACCACCAACCGGGCGATAACCGCGATTTTTGGAAGCTCAAAGGGACGCGCCGCCACGGGCGTCTTGGTGCCGGCGCTGCGTACCGCAGCCTGTTCGACCACGCCGGTGGCGGGCAGCGTTTCCCACGGGGCGATGGCGCGCGCGCGGGTGAACCGCACGACAGGCTGGGCCAGCGTCACCTCCCCGGCGTCAATCGTGCCGAACGGGAGGAGCTTGACCAGCCCGTTTGAGACGTCCACCGCTGGAATCGAGATCGTGAGCCCCTGGACCGGGTCATACAGGCGGAGGCCGTCTAACCGTTGCCCGCCGAACCAGCGAAGCCGCCAGTTGTCGACCGCCACCGACACCGGCGCAACCGAAGCGTTGAGGCGCGCGACGATCCGCTCGCGAACCGCTGGCACTGACGCCATCCGGGGCAGAAAAGCCACTCCAAGCACAACGGCCGCCCCAAGCGTCCACCACACGGCCGACCGACCGAACCGCCGCCGACGATGCTCACGGGATTCCAGTTCATCAATCTCCCGCTCCGTATCCAAACCGCTCATGTCCATCGACAACCCCCTCCCTTCACCGCGTGTTAGCTACACGCCGATGTTCTTGAAACACGTTAATCGTCACTGTACACCATTATCCGATTCAAGGGAAGTCACTCCCTTCCCAAAGCAGCGGTTTTAAGTTTTAAGTTTTAAGTATGGCAGCAGGCATCGAGATCTAAAGCGAGACCTGATC
>VGWG01000168.1 GCA_016873675.1 Lentisphaerota bacterium
ACGCCGCCGTCCTGTGTCAAAATGACCCCGTTTTCACACGAAGGAACGAATTCCCCGCCCGCCAGTAGCCAGTGTTGCACTGGCTACTGGCTGGCGGGGGTTTTAGACGTGCGTGTAGCTTAAATGAATTGTCGCATGATTGACAAGGCAATTTTTTATCCACTACATTATGGGTGTAATACAAAAAAAGTGAAAGCGGGAGGAATAGAGAAAGATAGAGAAGGATATTGGATCTGGATCATGGTTGAAGACCGCTTCAAGGGCACGTTCCGCAAACAGGGTTATTGTATCGGCTCAGCCCCAATGGATGGCAGCAGGCTGATTGGTCCGAAACGGACCCCGGTTTCGGCCGATTCCGCACTGCAGGGCCCGCCATCACACGACCGTCACTTGAACGCTGCTTTCGATGATGCCCGCAGCGATGGCATAGCGGGTGAGGCTGGCGGTGTCGTGGATATCGAGTTTTTTCATCAGGTGGTCGCGGTGCTTCTCGACCGTCTTGATGCTGATGCCGAGGTCGGCCGCGATTTGCTTGTTGGCGCCGCCCTCGGCGATCCGTTGGAGCACCTCCATCTCGCGCGAACTCAGACGGCCGGTATCGGCCTTGGACAGGCCCCTGCTGTCCAAAGACTCCTGTTGCTGACGCTGGAGTCGCTTGGCGATGATGGGACTGAAAACCGTTTCGCCCTGGTATGTCCTGCGGATCGCGCGAGACAGCTCATGCGACGAGGCGTGCTTGAGCAGAAAACCAGCCGCGCCGAACGCGATCGCTTGTTCGACATAGGCGTCGTCGCTGTGCGCGGAGAGAATCAACACGCGGATGTTCGGCACAGCCTGACGAATTTGCCGGGTGGCTTCCAACCCGTTGAGCAGCGGCATGGCGATATCCATCAAGACAACCGCAGGGTGCAACGTTTTCGCCAACGCCACCGCCTGACGCCCCGTCTGCGCTTCGCCGACGATGTCGATATCGGACTCGGACTCGAGCAGTTTGCGCAATCCTTCGCGGACAACCGCGTGGTCGTCCGCCAGCAAAATAGAGATGCGTGTTGAAGCATTCTTATTCACTTGCGCTCCTTTGCACTCGTGCGCAAGCAGATCTGCGCGCTGACGGTTGTGCCCGTGCCCGGCACGGACACGATGCCAAATTTACCGCCGACCATCTCCATCCGCTCGCGCATGCCGATCAGCCCCAGGCGCTTGCCTTCGTTGGCATGCAACACGCCCTCCACGTCGAAGGCCCTGCCGTTGTCGGTGATTTGCATCAGCAGGCCGCCCGGCACCCTCCGGAAGCTCACCTCGGCCCGGGTCGCCTGCGCATGGCGGGCGACATTCGCCAGCGCCTCCAGGGCGACGCGGTAAAGCGCCGTGCGCCTGGGTCCGTTCACGTTCTCGACCCCGGGGAACGCGGTCAAGCCGACCCGGATGCCCGTCTTTTTTGAAAAGCTCTTCACGTGAGCGTGGAGGGCCAAAATCAATCCCAAATCGTCGAGCATCGCCGGACGCAGGTCGCGGGCGAAACGATGCACGATGTTGACGGCCTTTTCAACCGCCCGCTGCGTCTGGACGATCCGGGCCTTCAATTTCCTGGAATCGACCGCCGGTTCCCGCGCGAGCGATTCCAAATGCAGATTGATTCCGACCAGCGTTTGCGTGATTTCATCGTGCAGCTCGCGGCTGATCCGCTTGCGCTCCTCCTCCTGCGCCTGCATGACCTGGTGCGTCAGCCGCCGCAACTGTCCCTGCAGGATGTGCGATTGCGCCAGAAGCTCGCGTTGCTGGTGTTCGCTGCCTTTGAGCGCCTCCTCCACAATCTGCCGTCGGACGATTTCCAGGCGCAGATCCTCGTTCGCGCCGGCCATGGCTTCCAGACGGTATTTCGCCTGTTCGACCTCCTTGAGCGCGGTGATGTCCGAAACCGCCACCCGGCACCCGGCGCTGGCGGAATCGGCAGACAAGCCGTTCAGATGGGCGCAAAAAGAGGCACCGCCCGTTTTCTCCAACGTCACCTCGCAAAGCTGTCCACCAGCCCTTGAAAAGAGCCGTTCGAGAAAAGCCGTAAAGATCGTCCGCTCCGCCTGCGCCACAAAACTCGTCAGTCGCTGACCGACGAGCCGGGATCGATTCACGCCCAACATCGAGGCGCCCGTCAGGTTCGCCTCGAGGATTCGGCCCCGTTCATCGAGCGAGAAATAGCCGACGGGAGCAAAATCATAAAGATCCGTGTATTTCTCCAACACGGACTCCGCTTCATTCCGGGCGATTAACAGCGCCTCGTTCTGCAGCTCCAACTCAATCTGGTGGACGTGCAATTCGTGAAGCGTTCGCCGGATATCGGTGGCCGATTCAGGGCCGCCGGCACCGACCCGCCGGCGGCCGTGCCGCAGTCGATCTTCGGCACGACGGCGCAGGTCTTCCTCTGGGCGGGGGCGGGACGGTCTTTTTTGCATGACGCTCTTTTTTCAAAAGGGATGATTACACGCTACGGCTTCGCCCGCTTCGTGCGGCGATCCGGCCGGCGGGGGCGGACCGGATTTTCTTTCCGCGGACAGGAATGCCGGGCCCGCAATGTGGCCTCCAGCGTCTTGGACACGGTGATGTCCGAGAAGGTGATCACGACGCCGTCGATCCGGTCGTCCAGCGTCCGGTAGGGCATGATGCGCACGGTGAACCAGCGGCCGTCCTGCGCCCTGATCGCCTTCTCGATCGAAAATTGCGACCGCAGCACCTTTTGCGCATCCGCAGGCAACGCCGCGTAGCGCAGATCCGAGACCAGATCGGTTACGGGCCGTCCCACATCGGTCGGAATGAGCTTGATGATCTTCGTCGCATGGGGGGTGAATCGCCGCACGTTGAGGTCATTGTCCAGGAAGAGGGTGGCGATCTCGGTGCTGTCGAGCAGATTCTTCATGTCGTTGCTGACGCGCGAAAGCTCGTCCACCTTGGATTGCAGCTCGGCGTTGACGGTCTGGAGTTCCTCGTTCAGCGATTGCATCTCCTCTTTCGACGTCATGAGCTCCTCGTTGGTCGACTGCAGCTCCTCGTTGGTCGACTGCAATTCCTCGTTGGTCGAACGGAATTCCTCCTGCGCGGTTTGCATCTCCTCGTGGATGGTGCGCGCCTCGGCGCGGACTTGCAGGAGTTCATGCTCCAGTTCTGCCGGCCGTGCGCTGCGAGATTGCGCCTTCGCCGGACGTGCCGCCTCCCTCGTTCCCGCGGCCACAGGGGTGAAGACGATCATCACCAAGCCCTGCAGGGGTCCGTCTTCATAAAGTCTCTGGACCGTCACGTCCACGCCCTGCTCCACGCCGCCGGATCTGACCGTCAAGCCGTGAAGCGCCACGGGGGCTTTTTGCCTGAGCGCTTTCTGGAAGGCGGCGCTCAACTCGTAATGCAGCCCTTCGCGAAGCATGGCGAACAGGTTCCAGTTGGCCTTGCCGGCAGCCGGCTCTAGGTAGTTGCCGGTTCGCCCGCTGATGTACAAGATGTCGCCTGAATCATTCGCGATCACGGACGCCGGCGCATACCGCTGCAGAATCAGTTGATCCGCCATGGACTGGAAACTGGCCGTCGCCTTCGGCGACGGACGGGGTTCAGACCCGACGGCCAGACCGGATGTGAAAGAAGATGGAAACTCAACCGCCCTCGGCGATGAACCCGCCTCGAGGCGCCGGAACAGGCGCGACTTCGCGTTGAGCGGTGTGAAAAGCCCGGTGCTATTGCCGATGGTCTCGGAGCTGCCCAGAAACAGGATGCCGCCGGGTTTGAGGCTGTAATGAAACAGCGGAATCAGCTTTTTCTGTATCTCGGCGGTCAGATAAATCAGCAGGTTGCGGCAGCACAGGATATCCAGCTTGGTAAAGGGCGCGTCCATGATGATATTCTGCGGCGCGAATATGACCATCTCGCGAATTTCCTTGCTCATCCGGTAGCCGTGTTCCTCCTTGATGAAGAACCGCTTCAGCCGTTCGTCCGACACATCGGCCGCGATCGCGGATGAATAGAGTCCCTGCCGGGCCTTGTCAATGGCGTCGTGATCCAGATCGGTGCCGAAAATCTGCAGGGCGCCGTTCTCCCGGGGCCGGCATTTATCCATCGCCTCCTTGAAGGTCATCGCCAGCGAGTAGACCTCCTCC
>VGWG01000169.1 GCA_016873675.1 Lentisphaerota bacterium
GTGGGGATGTCGGAATCGCCTCTGATCGCTTCTGCTTTGCCGGTACGGTAGCGGGAACAGGGTCGGTGTCAAGGATCATAATACGATGAGGCAGGCGGCTGGTTATCTCCAGCATGTCTCGGCACTCAGAGCGGCGTGATCAAGGAAAACCGGATGCGCGAGGGAGAAAAGTCGCCGCTGAGGCCGTCTGGCCTCTTTCGTCGATGATGACGCAATGATCGCCGTCGAGCATGCCAAGGGGCAACTCGCTGCGAAGGAGGCCGCACGGGGTCTTTCGATTCGGGCGACGGCGAGGACGGTGTCCGGACTACAGCCCGTACTCGCGCGGCAGCCACTTCTCGGCGGGCGCCTCGGCGATCATCTCCTCGATGAACCGTCCCTCCTCGGCGGGCATGGACTCGACCGCGGCTTCGATCGCGTCGAGGAAGCCGGCCTCCTTCTCCTCGATCTTGACCCGGCCGGCCTCACGGCCCGAGCGGAGGAGTTCGACCGCCTTCAGCGCCACGGCCTTGCCGGCGGCGTAGTCATCGGGCGCGCCGACGAGCGTGCGGGAGAGTGCGATGACATTGTCGGGGGCGAGGATGAAGGCCTGGGGGTCGAGGCGTGCATCGGAAGCGACGAGCCAGTCGCGCAGCAGACGCGGCTGTCCCGCCTCGGTCGCCTGGTTGAGGAGGCGGCAGTCGTAGACGAGTTGCTCCATATAGCAGGTCGGCGCCATGCCGCCGAGGAGTTTGATGTTCTGGACCGACTCGTTGGACCAGACATCGGCGTAGGCCATGGCGATATTGCCGGGCAGCGTCCCCCCGATTGTTGAAATGAAGATGGTCTCCTAGTCCGTCGATAGACGGCTTGGCCGATAAGGAGACCATCATGGATACGAGGGTGCTGTTGAGGCAGGTGGGGCTTGACAGGATATCGGACATCGGGGCCACGACCTTCAGAGATTTTGTTCGAGACGCGATGCGCGAGATGATCGCGAGAGTGATGGCGGAGGAGGTGCACCAGCTTTGTGGGGCGCGCTATCGTCCGGAAACAGGGGCGCGCCGCTATCGTGCGGGCTCGTCGCCGGGATATGTCTTGCACGATGGCCAGCGCATGGAGGTCGTTCGCCCGCGCGTTCGGGAGCGTACGCCGGCGGAGGCGACGACGGAGGTCAAGCTTGCGACTTATGAGGCGGCGCAAGATCCGACCGTGCTTCAAGGCCATCTGCTGGAAGCGCTGCGCTGTGGAGTAAGCAGCCGGGAGCAGAAGCGGCTGCGTGGAGACCGTACGCCGGGGACGAGCCGCAGCGAGGTCTCGCGGCTTTGGCTTGCGGAGGGGAAGCGCCTGTTGGGCGAGTTCCGTTCCCGCAGGATTGAGCGGGATGATTGGCTGGCGCTGCTTCTGGATGGCCTGGCCTTGGGTGGCGATCTGTTGGCCGTCGTGGCCTTGGGAATTGCGGCCGACGGGACCAAGATGCTCTTGGACTTCGAGATCGGCGCCTCGGAGAACGCGGAGGTGGCCAAGGGACTTCTGGCGCGCCTGCAGGCGAGGAACTTTCGCCCTGCCGCCGGTTGCCGGCTGCTGTCGGTTCTGGATGGATCCGATGCGCTGAAGCAGGCGGTGGTGGCCTACTGGCCAGAGGCGGTAACGCAGCGGTGCCTGGTGCACAAGGAGAGGAATCTGCGGCGCTACCTGCCCAAACGGCACTGGGGAGAGCTGGCCGGGTTGTTCGACCGCCTGCGTAAAGCCCAGGGCGAGAAGGCTGGACGCGAGGCCTTGCGAGCCATCGAGGCTTTCCTGGCCGACAAGAATGCGGCCGCCCTGGCCAGTTTCCACGAGGCGGGCGAAGATCTGATCGCCGTCCATAAACTCGAAGTCCCGGCCACACTCAACGGGAGTCTCTTGAGCACGAATCTGATCGAGAACCCGTTCCGGAATGTCCGGCGCAAGATCGGCCGGGTGACGCGCTGGCGGGCAGAGACCGATCAGCCCTCGCGGTGGCTGTCCTACGCATTGCTGGAGGCGGAGCGTGGCTTTCGCAGAATCAGGCACCATGGCGACCTTCCCCAGCTGGCGGCGGCTCTGAAGCGAAAGGAGTGCGCGGCAGCGGGGTGAGCGCTCGGCGCGCGCGGTCGCAACTCCGCTACGCCTACGGCTCCGCTCCGTCGCGACCGCGCCTTGACAAGAAACTCACAGGAGGTATGGTGCCTCCTGAATGTTATCGGCCATCTTCAGTTTCAACAATGGGTGGGACATCCCGTATTGCCGACCGGGCTGAGGTGGGCGCAGGCGGCGGTCTTGCCCTCCATCGCCATGGGGAAGCCAGTGATGGCCTTGAGATAGGGGTTTTCGTAGGCGCAGTCCTTGCCGGGGCCGACGGCGCCGCATTCGTGGGCGACGAGGGCGCGCACCGCGGTGATCGGCCGGACGACGGCGGCGAACGCGCGGGGGATCAGGCGCTGCTCGGCGAGCACCATCGCCGTGTTGCCGAAACCGCAGGCCGAGTCGCCGGCGGCGTGGACGCCGCGACGGCGCGCGATGTCGGCGATGTTGGTCCAGAGGAAGCGCATGTCCCGGGTGCCGAGAACGCAGAGGGAGAAGATCACCATGCGGATATCGCACATCGTCAGCGCCTCGTCGTGCAGTTCCTTGCCGCCGACGGACTCGATGGAGAGGAGTTCGGCCCCGAGGCGGGCGCTCTCGTCGAACACCTTGAGCATGCTGTCCCAGTAGCGGCCGCTGCGCAGGACCGGGGGGCGGACCATCTCCCGGTTGTCGTTGGGCGTCATGCGCAGGACGCTTTTCAGGCCGGAGTGCGCCGCCTCTTCCGCCATGCCGTCGAGCAGTATTTTACAAAGTTCGATTCCCCACTCCGGACGCGCCGTCATGTCGGGAAGGGTTTCGAATTCCAGCTGCACTCCGGGCGCCTCAAGTTCGGCCGCGCGGCGGAGCGCGCCTGTGACGATCTGCCGGTAGTGCTTCCGGACTTCAGGGAAGGTTTCGTCGTTGACCAGCATGGCGGGAAGGGTGAAGTTCAGTTCCGGATAGACGACTCCTCCGCCCAATGTCATGCCACTTTTGGTTTTGAGCGGCGTTTTCGCTCTTCCGTAAAGAAGGTCGTCCGCTTTGTCAATCGCCAGTCCGGAGTAGCGCTTCGCCATGGTCTTCTCCTGTCGGTTGCGAGGCCGATATCGATCGGGCGATATCGATCATCGCCGTCCCCACACTACCGCTCGACAAAGGTGAATTCTAGGAAAAGGGTCGTTGCGTTTTGTAATTTTATGCTTTCGTTGCTTCTCTGGCGGAGGCGCGCACTGTGCGGTGTCCGAGGGGAACGATAAGCCGGACCGATGCCCCTGCGCCAATTGAGGCTTCGCTAAGCCCCCTCCTTCCCGCCCTTCCCGAACGCACAAGCCGCCCTGAAGTCGAATACTTTGAACCGCCCGTCGCACCACAAATCCGTGCGCAGGTAACCGGAGAACGCGCAGTGTCCTGCCACTTGAGCGCGCCTTGCCGACACATTTATGGAATCCTGACCCCCGACGGACTGACCGTCAAGCTTAACACATTACGGCCCATACCCCACCGACCGAATCACACCCTGCAGCTCGGTCTTGATCTGGCAGACCCGGCCGGGAGTGACATGGATGCGCTCGGCGATCTCTCCGGTGCCGTACCCACAGGCGAGAAGGGAAAGGACCCGGCGCTGACGGCGGTTGCAGCGCTTCGCGATCAGGCGCCAGTCGAGTCGGCGGCGAGTGGCCTCAAGGGGGTTGGCCCAGGACCGAGTGTCGGCAACGCTCTCCCGGAGAAAGTGACCGTCGTCCGAGTCAGCATCCAGACTAACCAGGACCACCTTCTCGGCCGCACGGGTACCGTCGGCGAGGGCATCGGTCGTGCTGGAGCCGGCGAACCGACGGCCAACTGTGACGGACCGGTTGGCGTACCACGCGAGGGTGCCGGCGGTCGCTAGGTCCTTCCCCTCGGCGCTGGTTTTGCCCTGGCGGTCGGCTGAAACGAAGGAAGCCCACGACTGCGCGACCGATTCCTGGACCATTTCGCCGCGGGCGTCGGCGTCGAGGTAAGAGAAGTGACGAGCGCT
>VGWG01000170.1 GCA_016873675.1 Lentisphaerota bacterium
GCCGCGTGCCGAGGGCGACCTGCGCCACGAAGGGAAGCAGGTTGTTGGGGATGCCGTTGGGGTCCTCGCCGATGCGGCCGCTGGCATGCGCGCCGACCGGATTGAAATAGCGGAGCCGGGCGATGCGCCAGTCGGGCTCGGCAGTCTGAAGATCGCTCAGAATCTGCTCGGTCATCAGCTTCGTCCAGCCGTAGGGATTGGTGATGCCGCCCGTCGGGGCGTCTTCGCGGATAGGCACCGATGCGGGGGCGCCATAGACGGTCGCCGACGAGCTAAACACTAGGGTCTTCACGCCGTGCCGTCGCATGGCTGAGAGGAGGGAGATCGAGCCGGTGAGGTTGTTCGAGTAGTAGTCGAGGGGTTTCTGCACCGACTCGCCAACCGCCTTGAGCGCGGCGAAGTGGATCACGGCGTCCACCGGGCGGGCGGCGAACACCCGGTCCAGGGCGGCGGCGTCGAGCAGGTCGGCGCGGTGGAAGGTGAGGGGCCTGCCCGTCAGGTCACGGACACGCCGCAGCGCCTCTTCCTTGCTGTTGCAGAGGTTGTCGACGACGGTCACGTCGTGTCCGGCGTTCAGCAATTCCAGCGCCGTGTGCGAGCCGATGTAACCGGCGCCGCCGGTAACGAGAATGTGCATGACGACTCCTAGTTCCGGGCAAACAGCAGGTTCATCAGATCGGGGCCCTTCATCGCGCCCAGCGCGCCGAGGGGGGCGGAAGCCTCATCATAGGACTGCACGCCATCGGGCGGAAAACCGGGTCCGCAGATCGCCACCGGGACGGGTGTGCGGGTATGCTTGCCGGTCGCCAGCGGGACGGGGTGGTCGGGAAGGACAACACACGTGACGTCGGGGCCGCAGGCGGCGAGGACGCGGGCGACGAGGCGCCGGTCAAAGTCTTCGATGGCCTGAAGCTTCAGGGATAAATCCTGGGCATGGGAGACCTCGTCCATGGCCTCGACGTGGACGTAGACGAAGTCATGCGTCCGGAGGGCGGCGATCGCGGCGTCGGCCTTGCCCTCGTAATTCGTGTCGATGTAGCCGGTGGCGCCGGGAACGCGGATGACGTCCATGCCCATACAGCGGCCCAGGCCGTTGATCACGTCGACCGCAGAGATGACGGCGGAGCGGATGCCGAACCTCTCTCCGAGCGAATGGATCGCCCCGGCGCGGCCGCCGCTCCACGGCCAGATAGCATTGGCCTCGCGGCCGGACAGGACGACGGAGGCGCGGGCGATCAGGTCGCGCAAGACAGCGGCGGTGTGCCGGCCGGTCTCCGACTGGCCGCGCGGCAGGTGGTCGGCGATGGCGTTGCCGTGGTTATCATCCGGCTTGTCGCAGACGACGGCGTCGCTGAATTCAGGGCCTGACAGGATGATCAGGTTGCGATAGCTCACGCCGGGGTGGAAGCGTATCGTGGCGGTGCCGAGTGCGGCATTCAGCGCCGCGACGGCCAATGCGGCGTCGGTCTGCGCGATATGGCCGCCGGAGAAATCCCGCAGGATGCCCGCAGCGTCAACGGTGACAAGGTTCATGCGAAAACAGACATCCTGCGGCCCGAGGGGAATGTCCTGGCTGGCGGCCTCGAGCGGGCCTCGGCCGCAGCATTCGGTGGCAAGGTCACAGCCGAGCACCGACATGTTGGCCACATCGCTGGAGGTCGGGTACCCCGGAGGAAGGGTGAGCAGCGTACCGCTACGCCCACGGCGGGCGATGCTGTCCATGGCCGGCGTATGCGCGGCCTGGAGCGGGGTCCGTCCCTTCAGCGCGGCGAGGGGCTCATCGGCCATGCCGTCGCCGAGAAACACGATGACTGTGCGTTTTCTTTCCATGACACGTTTTGTGTCACCATAACATAACGGCGTGATCGCTTCAAGGGTCAAGCGCACAAAACCTAAAAAACTCCTTGCGGCCGTCGGCGCAAAGCGCTATAGTATGCCGCGTTTTATCCGGCGCGGGGCCGCCTCGTGGCGTCCACTGTCGCGGAAGCGAAGACCGACGGCGGATCAACCGCCTCAGTCCAAGCGGATTAACCCCGGAGCGTCCAGCGTGGCGCCTCCTACAACGGTTGAATGGTACACATGGAAATGCCTGCTTCGAGCCTGACCGGGCTCACCCTGAAGGACCTGCTTGACGCCGGTCTGCACTTCGGCCACCAGACCAAGCGGTGGAATCCCAAGATGAAGCGCTACATCTTTGATAAGCGCAACGGGATCCACATCATTGACCTCACCCAGACCGTCACGCTTCTGGACGAAGCCGCCGCGTTCTTGCGCGACGTGGCTGCCAGCGGCGGCAAGATCCTGTTCGTCGCGACCAAGAAGCAGGCTCAGGATTCGATACGCGCGGCGGCGATTGCGTGCGGCCAGTATCACATCACCGAACGCTGGCTGGGCGGCACGCTCACCAACAATCAGACGATTCGCCGCAGCATCAAGCGGATGCGCCAGATCGAGGCGATCGCCAACAACAACAACGGCATCCTGTCCGTCCACAAGAAAGAAGCCGCGAACCTCCGCCGCGAGCTCGACAAGCTCCAGAAGAACCTCTCCGGCATCGCCGACATGGAGCACCTCCCGGCCGCCTTGTTTGTGGTCGACATCTGTCGCGAAACCAACGCGATCAAAGAGGCCGCACGGCTGGGCATTCCGATCGTGGCGATCGTCGACACCAACGCCGATCCCGATCCGATCGACCATGTCATCCCCGGAAATGATGACGCGATTCGCGGCATCATGATGATCGCTGACGCCTTTGCCCGCGTGATCAAGGACGCCTACGAGCAGTTCTCCAAGATCGCGGCCGAGAAGTCCCGCCAGGCTGAAACCGAGCGTGCCGCGCATGACGCGCAGGAACGCAGCGGTGCCGGCCGTGGAAAGCCCCGCCGCGAGCCTGCCGGCGCGGATGACGCCAAGGAAAAGCTCGCCCGCACGCGCCGCACGGCCGCCAAAGCCGCCCAGGTCGTCGTGGCCGCGCAGGCCGCCGCCGTTGAGGTCACGCCCGCCGCAGTGGGCACCGAGCCTGTGGCCGAGTGATCCGCAAACCACTCCACCCGGCGCGGTGCCATCCCAGGGTGCCGCGCCGCTTTTGACAACCGATGGACACGAGAGGACACCCCATGGCTGAAATCACTGTTGCAATGATCAATGACCTCCGCACCCGGACCAACGCCGGCATGATGGACTGCAAGAAAGCGCTGATCCAAACCCAGGGCGACATGGATGCCGCCATCAAGATTCTCCGCGAGAAAGGGCTCGCCATCCAGGTCAAGCGCGCGGACAAGGAATCCAAGCAGGGCATCATCGCCGCTGCGGCCGCCGCCGATGGAACCACGCTCGCTCTGGTCGAGGTCAACTGCGAGACCGACTTCGTCGCCAAGACGGACCGGTTCAAGGCATTCGTGGCGGATGTTGCCCAGAAGGTCCTCACGGGCGATCTGGCCGTGGCCGAGACCCTGAAAAATGATTTGGTGGCGATCATCGCCGCAACGGGCGAGAACCTGAAGATCCGCCGTGTGGCGCGCTTCGCTGCTACGGCGACTACGCGCGTTGAGTCCTACATTCACCTGGGCGGCAAGGTTGGCGTGCTGGTGGAAGTCGCCTGCGGCAAACCGGAGACGCCCGCCCACCCTGCTGTCGCCGAGATGATTCACGATCTGGCGCTTCAGGTCGCGGCGGCCAACCCCCGCTATGTGAAGAGCAGCGAAGTCCCGGCCGCCGACATCGAGGCCGAGAAGGACATCTACCGCAAGCAGGTCGAGGGTAAGCCCGCGAACATCGTCGAGAGTATCCTCAAAGGCAAGATTCAGAAATTCTTCTCGGAGATCTGCCTCATTGACCAGCCGTTCGTTAAGGAACCGAAGCAGACCATTACGCAGGTGGTCAACGACGCCGCCAAGAAGGCGGGCGACACGATCACGGTCACCCGCTTTGTCCGCTTCCAGCTCGGCGCCGCCTAGGACCGGTGGCGCGCGCGCGGGAGTGTGTGGGTGTGGGAGTGTGTGGGTGTGGGAGTGTGTGGGTGTGGGAGTGTGTGGGTGT
>VGWG01000171.1 GCA_016873675.1 Lentisphaerota bacterium
AACGATGGGGCGAAGGTTGGAACGTCGCGTATGCCCAGGGTGGGCGATGCGACTATTCAGCTTACAAAACGCCCCGCGACGCAAGCCGTCAGGCGCCGCGTTGCGGGGGGTTTTGCAAGAGCCTCGACCGTTTGCAGGACACAGGGACTCGGTTAGTGAGATTGTCGGCGACGTGGTCGAATCCACGTGCTGGGGGACAGGAATATAATGGCAAAACAGGCGGGTCTGTGTCAAAATGCATCATTTCCTGCACCCGAAGAAGGCGATCCTCGCCTGTAAGCAGCCCGTGTTGATGAAGGACCTCAGGAGACCCTATGCCGCAGAAGACCGTTCCGTTTACCCTGTCGCAGTTGGAGGCCATCGCGCAGCGGTGGCCGACGCCGTTTCATCTCTATGACGAGCGGGGGATCCGCGAGAACGCGCGCCGGCTCAACCGGGCGTTCGCCTGGAACCGCGGCTTCCGTAATTATTTTGCGGTGAAGGCGTGCCCCAATCCGTTTCTCCTGAAGCTGCTGGCCGGGGAGGGCTTTGGCGCGGATTGCAGCTCGATGGCCGAGCTGGTGATGAGCGAGCGCGTGGGGATCACCGGGCCGGCCGTCATGTTCACCTCCAACGACACGCCGGCCGAGGAGTTTGTCAAGGCCCGGGCGATGGGGGCGGTGATCAACCTCGACGATCTCTCGCACGTGGCGTTTCTCGACCGGGTGGCGGGCATCCCCGAACAGGTGTGCTGCCGCTACAACCCCGGCCCGCTCAAGGGCGGAAATGCGATCATCGGCAAGCCCGAGGAGGCGAAATACGGCTTCACCCGTCCGCAGTTGTTCGAGGGCTACCGGCAGTTGCGCGACCGCGGCGCGAAGCGGTTCGGGCTGCATGCCATGGTCGCGTCGAACGAGCTGAACCCCCAGTATTTCATCGACACGGCCTGCCTGCTGTTTGATCTGGCGGTCGATCTGTCGCGCGAACTGGGTATCACCTTCGCGTTCATCAACCTCGGCGGCGGCATCGGCATTCCCTACCGGCCGGAACAGCAGGCGGTTGATCTGGAGCGCGTCGGCGCGGGGATCCGCGCGGCGTATCAGGAGCGGCTCATCGGCCGCGGCCATCCGGAACTCGCCATCGCCATGGAATGCGGCCGGATGGTCACCGGCCCCTATGGGTACCTGGTCAGCCGCGTGCGGCACCTCAAGGAGACCTACAAAAATTACGCCGGATTGGACGCCTGCATGGCGAATCTCATGCGTCCGGCGCTGTACGGCGCCTACCACCACATCACGGTGATGGGCCGGGAAAACGCGCCGCGCGAAACGGTGTATGACGTCACCGGCTCGCTGTGCGAGAACAACGACAAATTCGCCATTGACCGTCCCCTGCCGACGCTGGCGGTCGGCGACTGGGTGGTGATTCACGACGCCGGCGCGCACGGCCACGCGATGGGCTTCCAGTACAACGGCAAGCTCCGCTCCGCCGAGCTGCTGCTGCGCGAGGACGGCACGGTGGTCGAGATCCGCCGCGCCGAGACGCTCGACGACTATTTCGCCACGCTCGATTTCACCGCCACCGCCGCCTTTCCGGTCCGGGCCGCGTGCGCCCGTTGATCGCGGTCGAACTATGCATAAGCTGTATGTCCATTTTGGGGCCGGCAACATCGGCCGTTCGCTGGCCGGCGCGCTGTTTTCGCAGGCGGGTTACGATGTGTTGTTCGTTGACGCCGCGCCGGATCTGGTGCGGGCGCTGCACGAGCGGCGGCGCTACCGGGTGGTGGTGAAGGACGTGTTGCCGCCGGGTGCGGCGGATTCCTACTGGGTCGAGCGCGTGGACGCCATTTCGGCACGCGCCGCCGAAGCGGTCGCCGACGCCGTGGCGCGCGCCGACGTGATTGGCACCGCCGTCGGTGCTCAGGTGTTGCCGCTGGTGTTGCGGACGGCGGCGCCCGGACTGGCCCGGCGCGTGACGCCCGTCTCGATCCTGTTCTGCGAGAATCTTCACGGCGCGGCGGCGCTGGCGCGGCGTGAGCTGACGGCGGCGCTGCCGCCGGGCTTCCCCCTGGCCGGGCGGGTCGGGCTGGTCGAGACCAGCATCGGCAAGATGGTGCCGCTGATGCCCGCCGAGGCGCGCGACCGCGATCCGCTGGAGGTGTGGTGCGAGGCCTACAACCGGATCATCGCCGACCGCGCCGGTTTTGTCGGCCCCATTCCCGAGGTCCCCGGATTGGAACTCAAGGGGTGTTTCGCCGCCTATGTCGAGCGCAAGCTCTATGTGCACAACCTCGGACATGCGACGTGCGCCTGTCACGGTTTCCTGAAAGGCCATGCGCAGATCTGGGAGGCGATGGCCGATCCGGCGGTGGCCGCCGAGACGCGGGCGGTGATGGATGCGACGGCGCGGGCGCTGATCCGCCGCTATCCGGACGAGTTCGATGCGGCGGGCCAGCGCGCGCACGTCGAGGACCTGTTGCGCCGCTTCGGCAACCGGGCCCTGGGCGACACCGTATTCCGCGTAGGGCGCGACCTGCCGCGCAAACTGGCACCGGGCGACCGCTTCATCGGCGGCCTGCGGCTGGTGGCCGCGTGCGGCGGCGATTTGCAGCCGCTCTGCCGCGCCGTCGCGGCGGCGCTGCAATTCCGCGCGACCGACGAGTCCGGACAGCCGTTCGCCGCCGACGTCGCCTTCCTGGATCGGATCGCCGCCGAGGGGGCGCAGGCGGTGCTGGCGGCCCATTGCGGACTCGAGCCCGCCCTGGCCGCGCGGATCGCGGCTCTTGCAAAACCCCCGCCGGGGCTTTTGCAAGCGGAGTGTTCAGGTTTCGGGTGTCAGGAAGAACCACACGATGTTGCGTCTTCCTGAAACCTGAACACTGAAACCTGAAACCGGCGCTTGCAGGGGTTTTGCAAGAGCCTCAGAGAGAAGTCATCATGTCTGACAAAACCCCAGTGAAGGCTGCGGGCGCCCGGCGCGGGCCGGGCGCGATGCGGGTTGTGGAGCTGGCGCTCTGCCTCCTGACCCTGCCGGTCTGGGGCGTCCTGGTCGCGGCGCTGGCGGTGCTGGTGCGGCTGGTGGACGGCGCGCCCGCGTTTTTCCGTCAGGAGCGGGCGGGGCTGGACGGGCGTCCGTTCACACTCGTCAAGCTGCGGACGATGCGGACGGGGGAGGGGAGCGACGCCGAACGGATCACGCCGTTGGGGCGGATGTTGCGCCGCACGAGCCTGGACGAATTGCCGCAACTGTGGCAGGTGGTGACGGGGACGCTGGCGCTGGTCGGGCCGCGGCCGTTGCCGGTGCGCTATCTGGCGCGCTACTCGCCCGAACAGATGCGCCGGCATGCGGTTCGTCCGGGTCTCACCGGCTGGGCGCAGGTCAACGGCCGCAACGGGCTCTCCTGGGCGGAGCGCTTCCGTCTGGACGTGTGGTATGTGGATCACCGCTCGCCGGGGCTCGACCTGCGGATCCTGGGGATGACGGTCGGGCGGGTGCTGGCCGGTCGCGGCGTGTCGGCCGATGACGACGCGACAATGCGGGAGTTCGAGGGGTAGGGGGACGGCGACCGCCTATTCGAAGCCCTCGGGATTCTGCGACTGCCAGCGCCAGGTGTCGGCGCACATGTCGTCGAGGGTGCGGCGGGCCTTCCAGCCGAGAAGATTCCAGGCGAATGCCGGATCGGCGTAGCACGTCGCGATGTCGCCGGCGCGGCGCGGCGCGAAGGAGTAGGGGACGCGGCGGCCACTGGCCTTCTCGAAGGCGCGGATCATCTCGAGCACGGAGTAGCCCCGGCCGGTGCCGAGGTTGACGGTGATCAATCGAGGCTCGTGGCGCGCCAGGTGGTCCAGGGCGGCCAGGTGGCCGAGGGCGAGATCCACCACATGGATGTAGTCGCGCACGCCGGTGCCATCGGGCGTGGGGTAGTCGTTGCCGAAGACTCGCAACTCAGG
>VGWG01000172.1 GCA_016873675.1 Lentisphaerota bacterium
GCTATAGTCCCAGTGCCTGGCGACCAGCTCGCGATGCCACCGGAGAATTGTATCCGGAGTCACGATGGTGGCCAGCTGCTCGAGCATCTTCCGCCCGAGGATCTTGCCTTTGACCGCCAGCCGCCGCCGTTGGTCGTCGCTGATCAGAATCCGTTTCTTTCCGAGCTTCTCTCGGAGGACTCGATTCTCCGTCAGGAGGTACTCGACGGCGTCTTGCTGTCTGCGGTTGATCCAGCCTGCAAGGATCAGGAGCAGCAAATGCCATGGCTGAAATTAGGGCTTCATGTTCCTCCGGATGCGCAGTGATGAACGAGAGCATCCGGGATCGCTGACTACTTGTCAAGAGTCGCACCGAGCGGTACCCGTGCCCGCGGCAAGACACGCCGTCACAATTGTTTGCGGCTCGGCTGAGTTTTTTCACCTCACGCGGTTTCCTGGAATTGCTTTGACGTACGATCAGTGCCAGGCTACACTGTCGCCATTGGGTCCAGCACGACCTTAGGAGAATGCGGATCTGACAAAGTCGTACGATCGTCTTGCAGCCGAAGGTTTGGGCGCCGATCGCCGTGATGTTGCCCCGCGCATCGAACGCGAAATCGCCGCTGTTCCACACGCTGATCAGCCCGCTGCCCACGGGCCGCAGGATCTCCATCGACTGAAACCTGCCGAGCGCATCGGGCGTCGCGGTCTGCTCCATGCGGGTGCCGAAGCTCAGCCGCGTCGCCGCCCCGTTCCCCGCCTACGCGGCCGTCGACAGGACGGCGCCCGACCCGGGAATCGAGATACCCGTCTGAGAATCGCGGGTGAACGAGTGGACGACCTGACGATCGAAGGTATCCCCGGGGATCCCCGGGGCGAGGACCTGGTCGATGCCGCCGTGGGGCGCGTAGACGTGCCGGGTCACACACCGACCCCACCCCGTCGCGAGGTCTCGTCCCGCCGCCGCCCTGTCAGGCGCCGTTCCCGCGCGCTGACTCGTCCACCGCCCGGGGCGATCCCCCGTCCTCCGAGCCGGTGTTACCCCGAGCCTGTGCTGAAACGCGGGCAATTCCGGCTACCGCGGCCCGGCGACGCCGACGCGACGCTCGACTGGCTCGAGCGTGGCGTCGAGGAGCGTGACGGGGGCGCCACATATCTTGGATTTCCGATGCTCGACCTCGTGCGCGCCACGCCGCGCTTTCAGGCGCTGATGCGCATGATGAACCTGCCCGTGGCGCCGCCCGCTGGCGCTGCGGGCGTGCCGGGAGCGCCGCCGTGACGTTGCAGGCCGGCTACCGTCTTGGTCCCTACGAGGTTGTCTCCCGTCTCGGAGCGGGAGGGATGGGTGAGGTCTACCGTGCCCGCGATCGGCGGCTCGACCGCGAGGTGGCGGTCAAGGTGCTGCCCGCGGTCGCGGTCGCGGACGAGACGGCGCGGCTGCGGCTCTTGCGCGAGGCGCGGATGGCGGCGCGGCTCAATCATCCGAACGTGTGCACCATCCACGAGGTGGGGGAGGCGGAGGGGCAGGCGTACATCGCGATGGAGCTGGTGGCGGGGCAGGCGCTGTCGGACCGTCTGGCTGCGGGGCGGATGGCCATCGACGAGGTGGTGCGCCTGGGGCGGCAGATGGCGGACGCCGTATCGCACGCGCACGAGCACGATGTGGTGCACCGGGACCTGAAGAGCGCGAACGTCATCGTGACGCCGGAAGGGCGGGCGAAGGTGCTCGACTTCGGGCTGGCGAAGCCGCTGTTGGGGAAGGACCTGGAGGCGGCGACCACGCTGACGCAGGCGTCGCTGACCGAGGCGGGGGCGATGGTGGGGACGCTGGCGTACATGGCGCCGGAGCAGTTGCGCGGGAAGCCGGCGGACGCGCGCTCGGACGTGTGGGGATTGGGGGTGGTGCTGTACGAGATGGCGGCGGGAAAGAGGCCGTTCAGCGGGGAGACGGGGTTCGAGGTGTCGTCGGCGATCCTGAACCAGACGCCCAAGGCATTGCCGGCGGGGGTGCCGCCGGCGCTGGTGGGGATCATCGAGCGGTGTCTGGCGAAGGAGCCGGCGCAGCGGTACCAGCGGGCGGGGGAGGTGCGCTCGGCGCTGGAGGCGATGCTCACCGGCGGCTCGCCGGCGGCATGGCCGGGGTGGCGGGCGACGCTGGTGGCGCAGCGCTGGCCGGTGGTGCTGGCGCTGGTCTTCTCGATCCTCCTCGTGGTCGCTGGGCTGGACGTCGGCGGGGTGCGCAGCCGGCTGCTCGGGGGTGGCGGCGGCGAACGGGCGATCCGGATGGCGGTGCTGCCGTTCGCCAACCTGTCGGGCGACGCGGAGCAGGAGTACCTGTCGGATGGGCTGACGCAGGAGATGATCGGGCAGCTCGGGCGGCTGCATCCCGGCGAGTTGAGCGTCATCGCGCGGACGTCGGTGATGCGGTACAAGGACGGCAAGACGCCGATCGACCAGATTGGCCGCGAGCTGAAGGTGGACTACGTGCTGGAGGGGAGCGCGCAGCGCGAGGGCAATCGCGTGCGGATCTCCGCGGAGCTGATCCACACGGGCGACCAGACGCAGCTCTGGAGCGACGTCTTCGAACGGGAGATGTCGGGGGTCCTGGCGCTGCAGAGCGATGTGGCGCGCAGGGTGGCCGAGTCGCTCGCGCTGAAGCTGCTCTCTTCCGAGCGGGCTCGGTTGGCGAGCATGCGCGCTGTCAACCCCGAGGCCTATGACGCCGTGCTCAAGGGTCGTGCCCAGGGAGCGACGCTGACGCCTGCAGGTCTCGATGCGGCGGAACGGTACTTCAAGCTGGCGCTCGAGAAGGACCCCGGGTCGGCCATCGCGCATGCCGGGATCGCCGACGTGTGGGCAGCTCGGCAGCAGATGTTGATCACGCTCCCAGGAGAAGCCGGCCCGAAGGCGCGAGCCGCCGCGCTCGAAGCGATGGCGCTGGATGACACCCTCGCGGCGGTGCACGAAACCCTGGCCAGTGTCCTGGCCTGGACCGACTGGGACTGGGCGGGCGCGGAGCGGGAGTACCGGCGAGCGATCGAAATAGACCCCAACACAGCGGATGCGAGAATGGGCTATTCGCACGTCCTTTTGATTTTGCGGCGGCCCGATGAAGCGATGCGGCAGATCGAGCGGGCGGTGGAGCTCGATCCGGTCAGCGCCATGACCCTGAGCTTCTACGCGATCATTCTCCTTGGCACCGACCGCTACGACGACTCCATCGCGCAGGCCCGTCAGGCGCTTCGGCTGCAGCCGGATCACGGAGTGGCCCAGACCGCGCTCTGGCTCGCCCTGCACGCGAGCGGGCGATACGACGAGGTCATCACGGTCAAGAAGGACTTCTACGACGACTGGTGGCCCGAAGTGGGGCAAGCGCTGGCGCAGGGATACGCGGACGCGGGCTACGCCGCCGCGTGGCGCCGGGCGGCCGACGTGCAGGTGTCGCGTCACGACAAGGAGCCCGGCATTGCCGCTGATGTGGCGGAGTGCTTCCTGTTCGCCGGCGAGACGGCGCGCGCTCTCGAGTGGCTCGATGAGGCCGTCGCTCAACGTGATCCCAACGCGCCGTACGTAAACTGCTGCCCCCTCTGGGATCCCCTGCGCTCCGACCCGCGCTTCCAGGCGTTGCTGCGCAAGATGAACCTGCCCGTGGCGCCATCCGCTGGTGCTGCGGGCGTGCCGGGAGCGCCGCCGTGACGTTGCAGGCCGGTTACCGTCTTGGACCCTACGAGGTCGTCTCCCGTCTGGGAGCGGGAGGGATGGGTGAGGTCTACCGTGCCCGCGATCGGCGGCTCGACCGCGAGGTGGCGGTCAAGGTGCTGCCCGCGGTCGCGGTCGCGGACGAGACGGCGCGGCTGCGGCTCTTGCGCGAGG
>VGWG01000173.1 GCA_016873675.1 Lentisphaerota bacterium
CGCCAGCCACGAGTTGTACGACGCCGCGTCGAGCCGCACGCCCATCGCCGCGTTCGTCACGTTGTAGGCGCCCGCCTCGAAGGCGACGTTGTGCCACACGCACGTCCCGCTCCAAGGCGTCTCCAGCCGCATCCCGTCGGAGATCATCACGTTCTGCAGGTTGTAGGGAAGCACCGTCCCCACCAGCGGTCCCAGCCCCGTTCCCGGACGGCCACCGCCCGCGTGCCCGCCACCCCAACTGTATGAGAAGACCGTCACGCCGCCCCAGCCGTTCGTGCTGTACACCCCATGCACGTCCGCCCGCTCCAGGAAGAGATGCCCCCAGGTGTGCGGCGATCCGTTCTCGAAACGCACCGACCCCGAGACGCCCGCGTGGATCACATGCAGCGCGTAGAAGTACGAGGGCGCCGGACGCGGATACGGTCCGCCGCCGTCAAAGACGATGTCGCCCTCGATCCCGGTCACGGCATGCTGCCCGTCCGGATACGCCGACCGCAGGCTGTCGCCGCGAATCGTCAGCCGGCTGACCAGGTTGGAGACGTTGTACGGCCACCCCGGCACCCGCCGCGTCACCGTGCCGCGCACCGTCGCGCCGTCGAGATCGAGCAGCAGCATCGGCCGGTAGGGCACCTCCAGATCCTCGCTGTACACCCCCGGCGCCACCCGCACCACGTACGCACGGCCGGCCGCGTCACGGTACTCCGCCGCGTCCGCCGGTTCGCCGATATGATCGAGCGCCGCCTGGATCGTGCGGTAGGGCGCCGCCGCCGAACCCGTCTCGATCGCGTTCGTCGCCGCGCTGTCCACATGCACCAGCCGCGCCGCCTGCCCGGGATTGATCCTCGCCGCCGCTGCGGCCGCGATCGCCTCGGCCTCTGCATACGTCGGCCGCTCCGCCAGCCGCTCGTCCACGCCCATCTGCAGCGTGCCCAGCCAGGCGCTCACCAGCCCCTCGGTCGCCATCTGGCTGTACGTCCCCTGCGCCATCCCCGCCGATGCCGCCAGCAACGCCGCCGCCACCGCAATCGCCATCCGTCCGCCCATACCCACCCCCGTGTTCATGTTCAAACCCCCTCCGCCTCGATCCCCAACGTCAGCTCGCCCTCGCCGTTCAGCACCCCGATCAGGCGATGACACTTTCCCGTCCCCGGATGCCGCACCCGTAGCCCCAGCGACGGCGGTTGCGCCGCGTGCGGCCGCAGCAGCACCCGCTGTCCCTCGGTTCCGGCTTCTTCCGCAACGCCCACCAAATACGCCGCGCAGCCTTCCAATCCCTTCTCAACCCGGCCGTCGCCGGCGGACACCAGCCAGTCGCCCGGCTCGCAGCTCCCCGCCAGCTCGCAACGCGCATTCGCCGCCCCCGTGAGCGGCACGCAGTCGCACAACGCCCCCGACGCGGCCACATCCGCGACCACATACGGCGCCGCCTGCAGGGGCCCCGTCGGCGTCGCCATCAGCCCCGCCGACGTCAGCCGCGCCAGCCTGCCTGCCACAACGCCCCCCGGCGCCGACGGAAACCGCCGCGCCCCTGCCACACAATCCGAACTCAAAATGACCATCACACCCTCCTTCTCTGATTCACGTCCCTTTTCAACATCGTGCCACTGCCTACTGCCACTGTCTCCATCACAGCCCGTGCCGCCGCCTTCGCTTGCCGCACCGCGAGCGACGCCGCCCGCGCCGCGTCGCTCCACCGATTTTCAGTCCCGTCCCTCGCGTCAGCGTCTCCCCCCTGAACCCCGAACCCTGAACCCTGGCTCCGGTTCTTCGTCCCGGCCCCAACCTCCTCCAGCGTGCAGCGGCAATGCCTCCCGCACAGCGTGCCCGGCATCACCGCCCACGCCCGCGCCGTCTTCACCTGACCCGACCGCTCCAAACACGTCGAACAGTGCCCGCCCTCCGCCTCCGGCCCCAACGTCCACCGATACCGCTTCACACCGACCCGGTTCTCCATGAGAGGTCGCTGTTCATCCCCAACCTGAACCCTGACACCTGAAACCTGTTTCCCGGTGCCCGCCTCCGGGCACCGGTTCGCAATCGGCCTTCCGCCCTTGATATTCGGTTCATTCGTCAGCGCGACGCTCACCAGCCGCCGCGGCCGAATCCGTCCGCCCCCCAGATCCTCGCACGCCGACGCCTCTGGAAACACCGGCGACACGAGCCGATAGCGCCCACCGGTCACGGCCGCCAGCCCGGCATCGGTCCACCGGATCTTCGCCCAGAGCCCGTCATCCCGCGCCTCCAGCGCTCCGACCCAGCCCGCCGCCTCAGACGGTTTGCCGGCGTCCATGGAGAAATGATCAAAATCCACCAGCACACCCGGAAAGTTCGGCTCTGCCGCGCGCCCCGCAAAATCGGCCGTCATCGCCGCGCACGCCTCCGCATCCACCACCTGCGTCACCCCCGCCCCGGCATGAAGAAACTCCCCCAGCGGACACACCTGCGCCCACCCATCCGCCGCCATCACAAACCCGCCGTCACCCATCCCACGCCCCCTCTCTCCATCGCGCCACCCGCGCCCTCAAAAGAGCCCCGGAATCAACAAGCCTCCCTCTTATTACCGCATCCCGCCGTTATCGGCGGGCATCCCTGGTTGTCATCCCGGCGCGCCTCAGCCCCGCGCCAGCGCCCCGCGCGCCAATGCGTGACGATTGCGGCGACACGAGCGCATTTTCCGCTTGTCAATTATAACGAATATGTTATATTACGGTCATGCACGCACGGAAACCCCTCATCATTCTTTCCGGCGAGATCAAAACGCCCCCCTTCAGCGAAGAGGCGCGCATTGAGGCCGGAACGCTTCTCGGGGTGCTTCAAGGCGGAGGCGCCCTCTCCATGCCGCAGGCGCGTCCGATGCCGACCCTCGGCACGCGCTGCCTCGAACTGCGCGTCAAGGATAGGACCACCGAATGGCGCATCTTCTGCCGTGTCGACCCCGACGCCGTGCTGATGGTGCATGTGCTTGCAAAGAAGACGAGGCAGACGCCCGATGCCGTAATCAAACTCTGCGGCGGACGTCTCAAAACCTACGACCGCCTTACGAAAGGATAATCACCATGGACAACCAGAAGAGAAAACGACTCGAAGCCGCCGGCTACCGCATCACCGATGCTGCAGACTGGCTCGGGCTTACGCCGCAGGAGCAAGCACTCGTCAGGATGCGGGTCAGCTTCGCTCTCGAGATCGAGCGCCTCCGAGACGAAAAGAAACTCACTCAGGCGGCGCTGGCCGCCAAGATCGGCACTAAGCAGTCCGGCGTCGCCCGTATGCTCGGCAATCCCGCCTCAGCCACCATCGACAACCTCCTGAAGACCCTCCTGGCTCTCGGCGCCACTCCCCGTCGTATCGCCGCACTGATCTAACCTTCAGTCCCACCATCCCGCCTCTATTACCGCGGCCCGCCGTTATCGGCGGGCTTCCCCCTTCTTCCCCACCATCCCGTCCCCCGCGCCAGCGCCCCGGCGGCAGCCGGGTGGCACCCCGTGGCGGATCGGGTCACTCCGCAGGAGCCTGGACCGGACATGATTTTTTCAGTTTTCAGTTTTCAGCTTTCAGTTTTCTGTCTCCCCCCGCTACCTCAATCTCCAGCCCCGCCTCGATCGGCCACCCCGGAAACGCCCCCGCCAGCAGCGGCGCATCAAAATCCCTCCGCAGCGCCTCGGCCACCAGCACCGCGTCGGCCTGCGCCACCTGCCGGAACGCTTCCGCATGCGCCGACCC
>VGWG01000174.1 GCA_016873675.1 Lentisphaerota bacterium
TCCGGCGGCAGTGCGGACAGATTGGCCAAGGTCCGCTTGATGGTGCGCCCGCCCGCGCGGTGGTCTGCGCGCAGCAACACGGCGGGCGGGGACGAGCGATTCGGAACGATGTCGATGTACATGGGGAAACGATACGCAATTCGGCTTTCGATGTCCAATAAATAATTTGGATATATTATATATTACATGGGCGCAAATGGAACGAGAAATGCTGCGGCTTACGGCGCGTAAATAGGCTTCAGTCAACGGGTTGTGAGCATAAAATGAGCATCAAAGAGGCTGGAACTTCAGATTAAACACAGCCCCACCAGGCGCGCGCTGCCAAATGCGTTTGCTATCCAGGAACTGGCCGCGACCCCCAGCACGGCGGTGGGAATCGTTCCGATCGCCGCCATACGGATCATGGCTCCGCGCGGCCCGATCGGAGGGTCATGACGAACCTCCGTTACGATCGCCTTGATGTCCGAAAAGAAATGAACGATCACCGCGCACAGGGTACCCAGGTGCAGCGTCACATCCAGCAGCAGATCGGGCTCTCGAAAACCGAGGAGATTCTGGCACAGAACCAGATGTCCCGAACTGCTCACGGGGAGAAATTCGGTCAGACCTTGAACCACACCCAGCAGAACGGTGTCCAGAATGCTCATGAACGCGTGTCCTTGCCCGGTACGCCGGTTCGCGCCTCCCCCAGCGCCGTCGATTTCGTATCCTTCCACACACCCGCAAGCCGGCCACTCCGCAGCCGGTGGTTCGCCGCCGCGAGCACCACGACATCCATCAGGAAAGCCGCCACCGCGACGGGCAATCTCAGGACGGCATGCACCGGGGAAAGATTCTGGAGCCGGCGCCAGCGCACGGAGAAAGCGCCCGGATACATCACCCACCAGCCGCCTTGTTTCACACGCGCCCGGATCAGCGCGCGGAACCAATCGGGGTCATGGGCATTGTTTTCGGCGATGATCTGCCCTGCGTCCTTCTCTCCAATGTGAATATTCAGATAGTCGCGCAGATAGGTGTAGACCGTATGCCCGATCTGCTGGCGGCGCTGGTTAAAGAAGACATCCTTCAGGCCCGTGTAGGCCTCGAACACATGCGAGGCGTCCGGCGCGCGGACGACGCGGCGGTTGTCGCCGGGATCGCGCATCAGGTTCGTGCAGAGCATCTGCTTGAGAAAACCGTCTTCCACCAGCAGTCCGAGCGGCATGTGCACGCGCCGCAACAGCGGCCCCCTGGCGCAGTACAACTGCCCCGTCAACTGTCCCGGCGCGGCCTGCGTCATACCCGAGACCGCAAGGGATATGCGGTCGAACAGGCTTTTCCGCCGTTTCGCGACAATGTGCTTCCGCGGCAGATCCGTGGCTACCGCCGCGTACGGATCACGCTCAAGGGCGAGTACCATGTTTCTCAGCGTGTCGGAATGGTCCAGGCGGATGTCGGCATCCATCAGGAAGACATAGTCCGCCTGCGGATGGCTGAACCGGTGCGCAAAGAGATTCCAGGCATTAACCTTGCCGGGTTCGGCCACCGCTTCCACGCGCCAGGCGAACACCCCTTCCGGCAGCGCGTCCGCTCCGGCTTTCAACGCAGCGGCCGCTTCCGACGCCGTGCCGTCCGTGCATCCGTTCGGGACGACAATGACCTCGATCCGCCGGTCACCCGTCGGCGCGAGTTCCCGGATCAGGCTCTGCGCTAGCAAAGAGCGCAAGGTGCCGCCGATGCACTCGGCTTCATTCCATGCCAGGATGCCGATACTGATATCCATCTATTCGCCTCCTTTCAGTGATGCCATGTCCGCCACCAACTTCTCAGCACGCGGCGGACGGATCACGCTCCATAACGTCAGCCTCCTGCGGACGGTTTCCTTGACAACTTGCAGGCTGTTCCAGAGTAGGGCTTTGGGGCCGGGCCTCTGCCAGCGGATGCGCCAGTGCGGCGTCGGCACGGCGGCGAGATAGTCCTTGAACCGGGCCAGCGACACATTGGGCGACCCGCCGAAGTTGATTCTCCACCCATCGCCGAACTCGCGCTTGATCGCCTCGGCGGCTTGCAGGTAGAGGGCCGGAATCAATCCGGAGTCGTCTGTCTGGTAGGCCACGCGCCAGAGCCAGGCGCTCTGGTGATTGGGCGACAGTAAAACGGCGACCAGCGCACAAGGCACATCAGGCGTAGATGTCGGTGCCGCGGCAAACAGGCGGCAGATGCCGGCCGTGCCCAAGTCACGGATGTTATCGAGCAATGCCCTGCGCCAGGACCGCGAAGCCACCCACTTGAACTTCGTCAGCGTCCGGTTGTGCATCAGGTCAAATCGGTCCAGGGTTTCCGCGTCGGCCGCCCGCCAGCCGAACACATGACGTTTGACCGCGCTCGCGGCTTCCTGCCGCTTGCTCCGATTGGGCCGTTTGCCTAGCTCCTCGGGCGAACCCGCGCCCCAGACGTGGGTGTAGGTCTGCTCCGCTGTGCATCCCGCGCAAAGCAATCCGCGCACGTCAGGCAGCTCCGGCGCCGCTTCGGTGTCGATTATATCCAGGCCCTTCTGCATCTCGGTGGCCAGTCCGCGGAGCAGATCCATTCGCCCGGTCGCCCGGTCCGTCTCGTTCCATTCCGGCGACAGCATCGGGCCGGCGTAGAAGAGCGGGAAACTGCTGCAATAGCGGATGCCCGCCCGGCGACGCACCAGCACCGCCCACCCGGCCGCCAGCGCGCCGTCCTCCTGGAAGGCGCCGACGCGCCGTACGCGCGCGGCCGGCCGATCGTGCGAGGCCAGAAGATGAAGCGTCGCCGCGCCCATGAACGCATTGCCCTGCGGAGAAGCGCGGATCAGCGCTTCCCAGCGAGCATCATCCTCAGGACGCACGGTGCGATAGACAACCATCGGAACAACCTTTCCTTTCCGTGCTAACGGCCGGCCATCTTCAGCCAGTAGTGTATCAGCCTGATTTTGCTCTTTCCGGAAAGCGCATGATAGAACCAATGGCGACCGAACAGGGTGGATGGCAGGGATCGGCAGCGGAGAAAGACCTGCCGGTTGAAGCGCTCGTCCAGCACGGCTTCCATGTTGCGTTCGCGCATCACACGGGAAAGCGCCCGCTGATCCCAATACGGCTCGGGATCCTTCAACGCTTCCGCAAAACACGTCGCAACAGCCTCGCCGGGCGCATAGACCAGCACCCCGCTGTTGATCTGATCCGGGAGCCTGTCCGGCACGCACCCGATCCGATCCGCCGAAATGACCGGCAAGGCGGGCGCATCGTTCGCTATCAGGATGTCGCTGTCCATGATACAGACCTGATCGTAGGTCCGCCACCATGGCAGCTCCGGCAAGAGGATCTTCTGCCACGTGAGTTTCTTGCCCGGAAGTTCACGGATCATGGTGGTCAGGACCTTCAGGTCATAGCCATGCCGGGCGCAGTAGTTCTCCAGCCTGGCACGGCAGAACCGGTTGAAGGCGCACTGATAACGAGCTCCGATGACGATGGTGGCGATGCACCCTAATCCTCGCCTAAGGCAGGGCAAATGTACGCAACCCGTTAAAAGAGAGAAGAAAAGGCTTGCTGACGGGCTATAGATTTCCTATACTGCATGTCCATGGCTACCCGTCTTCCGTTGATGCA
>VGWG01000175.1 GCA_016873675.1 Lentisphaerota bacterium
GATCTATGCCAACTTCGGCGGCGCAAATCCGAATGCCGGGCTGGCTGAAGTGACTATGCGGAAATCGGTGTTCCGTCCCATCATCGATGGCGGCGTGAACTACATCACGCTGCGCGGCTTCACCATGTCGCATGCGGCGCCGAACTGGTCGCCGCCCAGCCCGAAAACATCGGATCAGGAAGGGCTGATTAGCACCTATCGCGGTACGCACTGGATTATTGAGAACAATATCATCTCGGACTCGCGGACGGTCGGCATTGTCAGCGGGTCATTACAGAACAACAATGGAGGAACCTACGACACGAGGGGCCATCACATTGTCCGCGGCAACATCATCCGGAACTGCGGTCAGTCCGGCATTTGCGGGCGCACCGGGTGGGCCGCGAGTCTGATCGAAGGCAATCTGATCGAGGAGATCAACCCGCTCATGGAATTCGGCGGATGGGAAACGGCCGGCATCAAGATTCACGCTTCAGCGGACTACACGATCAAGAATAACGTGATCCGCGGCGTGTATGGCAAAGGCAATGGGGTCCACCACGGTATCTGGATAGACTGGGCCAATCAGAACGTGAGAATCACGGGCAATATCATCTACAACACGGCTCAGGCGGCCCTGTATTTCGAAAAGAACATCGGCGGTCACCTCGTTGACAACAATGTGATTGTGGGCAAAGGAGTTAAAGAGCAGGCGCATCAGGTCCTGCTGGTCCATAATCTCATGATTGATGCCGGGACATTCTTTGGCCGAGACGGTCGCCAGGCTCAGTACTGGGAACCTCACACCTATACGCAAAAGGGCGTATGGACCATGGAGACGGGCGCCGACCGTTTTTACAACAACATCTATGTCGGCGTAGGGCCCGGCGGCAAACAGACTGAGCAACCCAAAGCCGCCGATTTCAACGTGTACTACAAAGGCGCCAAGAAGGCAGCCTTTGAAGGCACCCAGTCGCGCGTGGTTTCCGATTTTGATCCCGGCTTCACGTTGAAATCCCTGCCCGACGGCGCGGAGATCACCTTCGCAGTGGACCCCGGCTTCCCCGGTGTACCCGCGCCGATTGTCACCAGCGCCATGCTGGGCACGAACTTCCTGACGGGCATGGCGATGGAACACCCCGACGGAACCCCGATGGATGTGACCACAGACCTGTATGGCGCGACGCGCGGCACGAATCCGACACCCGGGCCGTTTGAGAAGCTGAACATCGGAACCAACACCTTCAGGCTCACCGTCGGCTTGGCATACAAAGGCGGAAGCACCCATGCACAAGGTAAGGTCGCCGAGGTAACGGAGTGAAGAAGGATGCTAGCGTGCCGCTGATGCAGGATCTGAGTGATGGTGCGTCGCTGATTGCCAGAACGTTCAGGCGGCTGAGCGCTCCCTTGGGACGGTTTGATTTCGACGGGAACTGGACACACCGCTATCACGAAATGGAAACGTTCGGATGGGATCAAGTCCAGGGCGGGGTGTCCCTCACGCATCACTCTGATGGGCTGCTCCGGCTCGAAAGTTTTCGCTTTTGCCCCGACGGGTACTGCTATTTCACGACCGCTGAGTTGCAGGGGGGAGGGGACTTGCTGCGTACGCCCACGTCTTGGATAGTCAGTTCCAAGGTGTCGCAGACGGTGGAGGGCGCACCCATCTTAAACTCTGGACTCACGAAACGCGTGGAGGTGAATGACGGGATGCTTTTGCTGGAGGAAGGGAACCGGCGGCGCACGATCGAGGCGCAGGGGCCCTGTTTCTGCAAGCGCGGCCTCCTCGACGTGGTCGGACGCCTCCGTCTGCTTGCGATGAACGAACTCCGTTTCACGCTGGTCGACGAGTACGACGAGATTTGCCCGAAGCAGACCCTACGGTTCTGCGGCACACGCAATGCAGAGACCCGTAGCGGTACGATAGAGGTTTCTTGCTACCAACACACCGGCATTGGCACGATTCCGGGGGTCTACTACGTCGATGCCGTGGGCCGAGTGCTGATCTGCATCTCCGGCATGGAGATGATGGTCCTGGCGAGCGTTGACGGCACGGAGACGGGGTATCTTCAATGATCAACGACACTCAAGGTGCTTGCAAAGCTGGTGGACAGGGGAAGCCCAACCTACTCATCGTCGTTTGCGATCAGATGAATCTCGACGCCATCAGCGCCTATCGCACCCATTTCGAGCACGGTTCGTGGCTGAGCCACTGGGTCAACACGCCGAATCTGGATGAGTTGGTTGCACACGGCGTGTCATTCACCGAATCCCACAGCACCAATCCCGTCTGCTGTCCGGCGCGGTCGAGCATCTTCACCGGCCGCTTTTCCCTGGAGACCGGTGTGGTCGTCAACGACGTCGGCATCGATAGAGCCGTGCCGAATATGGGGCAGTGGTTCGAGACGTACACCGACTACGACCGTGTCTATTGCGGGAAGTGGCATGCAGGCGGCCCCTGGGTGAACCCGACCGTCAGCGGTCCTCGCAAGATCCCCGGGTTCGATACGCTCCCCAATGGCCCCGACTGGTGGGGTCAACACATGGACTATGGCGTTTCGAGCAGCGTGGAGGCCTACATCCGCAACCACACGGACAGTAAGCCCTTTCTGGCCGTCGCCGGTTTTACGGATCCGCACGACATCTGCTATTGGACGCCGTCGCTCGACAGCGGCAGGGCGCGGGCGACCGACTTCTTCCAACTGGGCCAGGCGCTTCCCCCCCTGCCGCCCAATCAGAACTACGCGTTCGAGGAGCTATGGGGTGAGCGCATCCCCTTCAGCAACATGGAATGGCGCAACTATATCTATGATTACTGCCGCATGGTTGAGCGACTCGACCGGAACGTTGGTCGGCTGTTGCGGGCGGTCCGGGACGGCGGCGATAACACCATCCTCCTGTTCACTTCCGATCACGGCGATGGTCTCGGTCGTCACGCGAGGGTTCAGAAGTGGCATCCCTACGACGAATCGCTCAAGGTGCCGCTCATCGTCTACGGTCCGAAGTTCGGTATCCGCCGTCATCATCTCGACACGAGCAGCCTCGTGAGCGGTGTCGACGTGATGCCGACGGTGTGCGATTATGCCGGCATTCCCCCGCCGCCTCACTGTCGCGGCAGGAGTCTGCGGCCGTTGTTGGAAGGAGGGGCCACGGAGTGGCGCAAGAGCGTGTTTGTTGAGTTGCGGGAAGTCGGACGGGTGATCCGCAGCGAGCGCTACAAGTATGTCATGAGCTATGCGAGGTCAGCCCCGGAAGCGCGCGCACACATCAATGAGAGTTTTCTCACCCTTGACGATAAGCCTTCCATGTTTATCCCCGGCGAGGGGGAACGCCTGAAGCGTGTTGACAAGGCCATGCTCTTTGACATGCAGAACGACCCGTGGGAACTCCGGAATCTCGCATCGGACGGGACGTATCGAGCGATCATTGCCGAGCATGAATCGGCGTTGCGCGAGGTCGAAGCGTCACTCATCCCGGGCCGGCAATTCACCCGGCAATAATCCAACGTGAGGACCGTTTGAGAAACGGACTATCGGAAAGACTCCCTTTAGGCTTACCGTTGGCCAGACGAACAGGGATGGTG
>VGWG01000176.1 GCA_016873675.1 Lentisphaerota bacterium
CGTGTAGGTGATGGCGACATCCTCATGCGGACGGAGACCCGAGAGCCGGATCATCATCTCGGCCAGATCGAGGATCTTGATGGGCCGTCCCATGTCGAGCACAAAGATTTCGCCCCCTGCCGCACAGGCCGTCGCGTGGAGAACCAGACGCACGGCCTCGCGCGTGGTCATGAAATAACGCGCCATGTCGGGATGCGTG
Organism: Lentisphaerota bacterium; assembly: GCA_016873675.1. Taxonomy (NCBI): domain Bacteria; kingdom Pseudomonadati; phylum Lentisphaerota; species Lentisphaerota bacterium. The sequence continues at coordinate 200 of VGWG01000176.1, forward strand.
ACCGTGACCGGGCCTCCAGACTTAATCTGCTCGCGGAACAGCGGCACCACCGACCCCGACGAACCCAGGACGTTGCCAAAACGGACCGCGCAAAAGCGGGTGGATCCGGCACCGTTCAACCCCTGAATGACGTGTTCAGCCAGCCGTTTGCTTCCGCCCATGACCGACGATGGACGCACCGCCTTGTCGGTCGAAATCAGGAGAAAACGCTGGACCTGATGGTGAATCGCCAGAAGCCCGAGCCTCCGAGTGGCCAGCACGTTGTTCCGCACCGCCTCGCCCGGGTTGGCCTCCATCATCGGCACGTGCTTGTGCGCGGCGGCGTGCAGAATAATGTGCGGCTTGTGGGCTGCAAGGACGGCCTCCATGCGCATCGCGTCCCCGATGTCGGCCAGAATCGGCACAATCGGCACACCGCGAATGCCGGCTTGCAAGTCCCGTTCTATTTCATAAAGGGCGTTTTCCGCGCGCTCGATCAGCACGACCTGTGCGGGGCCCATGCGGGCGACCTGTCGGGTCAGTTCGGAGCCGATGGTGCCGCCCGCGCCGGTGACGAGCACCCGCTTGCCGCTGAATAACGCCAGGGCGGATGGATCGTCCAGCACGCCCTCCTCGCGGCCGAGAAGATCGGTGATGTCGATCTCGCGAAGCCGGTTGACGGTGACGCTGCCCGTGATGACCTCATAGTAGTCGGGGACGATGCGGACGGGGACGCCGCATCGTTCGCAGCAGGCCGTCACCCGCTCGATCAGCTCGCGTGGTGCGCGCACCATGGTGACGATGACTTCATCAATCGCGTGCCGGACCACTAAGTCGTCGAGCCGGTCAACCGTGCCGAGCACGCGGACGCCCTGCAGCAGGACCCGACGCTTGGCTGGCGCGTCGTCAACAAAGCCGATGACGCGGATCCGCTGGCGCTGCTGCATCTCGCGCAGGACCTGGTTGCCCGTAACGCCCGCGCCGACCAGCAGCACCCGCCGCAGCGGTCCGCGTCCTCCGCGCCCCGCTCCGGATACAGACGCGATCCGCCAGAATGACCGGGTGAGCAGCAGGCCGCCCACGACAAAAACGCCATTGAGGATCACCACGCCCACAGGCACCCGGATGGGGACTCCGGGTGGCAGCGGGGCCATCATAAAAACGAGAACGAGTGTGGTCAACCCGACGGCATAGACAAATCGCGGCACGTCGTCCACCCCGATGAACCGCCAGATGAGCCGGTAACAGCCAAAGGCGGCAAGCGCCAGGACTTGGATGGCAGCCAGCAGAATCAGGTGCAGCAGGATGCGGGAGGCCTCGACGTGGATGCGCGTCCAATCGAAGTTGTAGCGCAGCGTGTAGGCCGCAAAGAGCGCGGCGGCCATGATGGTCAGGTCAGCGGCAAACGGGGCAAGCGCGCTCAGCCGGTCGGCCGCATGCCTCGATGGCGTGTTGTGAACCGTTGGGGGAGCCATGGACGTGCCTCCAGTTAAACGCGATTGCGATGGGTGCTTCACGCATTCCGCAGCATGGCGAAGGCGTGGGAGAGGGAGCGGGTAATGTCAAGCGCGGTCAGCGCCTCCTGACTTTCGCGCCACATGGCGAAATCACCCGCGGTGCCGTGCAGCCAGACGCCCAGACGGGCGGCGTCGAATGCGGCCATCGGGCGCGCGGCCATGGCGGCAATGATGCCGGTCAGAACATCGCCGCTGCCGCCTGTCGCCATGCCGGGGTTGCCGGTGAAGGTGATCCACGGATCGCCAGCGGCTTCACAGACCAGCGTTCCAGCCCCTTTGAGGACGACGGTGCCGCCAAACCGCGCGGCCAGCGCGCGCACCGCGCCCAGGCGGTCGGCTTGGACAGTGGCGGGTGTCAGCCCCAGCAACCGCGCCGCCTCGCCGGGATGGGGCGTGAGGATCAACCGCTCGGGTTTGCGCAGGGTGACACGGGGAAGGACGTTCAGGGCGTCGGCATCGAGCACCACGCGGCCGTCATAATGATCGAGCACCCATTGCACCACATCACGGGTGGTGTCGGCGGCGGTCAAGCCAGGCCCCAGGGCGAGGCAATCGAGCTCATCCAGCGACCGGCCCCACCGTTCGAGGGCGCCTACCGTGATGACGCCGTCGGGGGCGTCGAGCGGATAGGCCATCGCTTCGGGGGCGTGCGCGGCCAGCCCCGGGATCGCTTCGGGGGGGACGGCGGCGGTGATCAGTCCGGCGCCGGCGCGCAGCGCGCCGGCCACCGTCAGCGCAGGCGCGCCGGAGAAGCCGCGGGCGCCGGCAATGACGCCGACATGGCCAAACAGGCGCTTATGCGCGAATTCCTCACGGATCGGCAGGAGGCGGTTCAGCTCGGGCGCGGCAATCAATTGAATCCGCTCTTCCGCTTCGCGTTCCGCTTCGAAGCCAAAATTTTCATGGATGCCGATATCGGCAACCACGACATGTCCAAGGCAGCTTTGAGCGACCGGATTGAGAAACCCGGCCTTAGGATAGGCGAAGGTGACGGTAATGTCGGCGGTCACGGCATCTCCGGCGACCGCGCCGGTGTCGGCATCCACCCCGCTCGGGATGTCGATCGAGACGACAACCGCCCGTTTGTGCGCCGAGCGGATCCAGCGGATTGCGGCCGCGACAACGCCATGCGGGGCGCCCGCCGCGCCGGTGCCGAGCAGGCCATCCACGATGATGCCGGTGATCGGCAGACGGGCGGAGCCTTTGCCTTCCCCCATCGTGTCCTCCCAGTCACGCGCATCGGCGAAAACCTGGTGGACGATACCGGCGGCATGGAGATCATTCCAGGCCTCGTAGGCATCGCCCTCCAGTGTGGTGGGCAGGCAGGTCAAGAGCACGCCGACATGCCAACCGCTCTCATACAGGTGGCGGGCGGCCACCAGAGCGTCACCGCCGTTGTTTCCCTTGCCGACCACAAACGTCACACGGCGATGCTCGTTGCGCACGGTTGCAAGCTGTGCGATCACCTGCGCCACGGCCAGGCCGGCACGGTGCATCAACATCATGCCCGCGCATTTTCGCTCCTGGATCATTCGCTTGTCCAGGTTTCGGATGTGTTCGGCTTTCAGAAATTTCATCTTCGATCCTCCCGGTTCACGCTATCGGTAACGCCGCTCGACCCGAGAACCCAGCGAGCAGATAATCTCATAGGGGTTGGTGTTCTTCAAGTGCGCCCAGTCCTCGACGCTGACCGCCAGCGGTCCTTTGCCCCCCAGACAGACCACCTCGTCGCCAACGGTTGCACCGGGAACCTGCTCCAGCGAAACGGTGGTGTAGTCCATC
>VGWG01000177.1 GCA_016873675.1 Lentisphaerota bacterium
GCCGTAACCGGCACAAATATGGTCAGGAGATGAGCTACGTGACCGATTGGTCCGATGATCTCTGGCGCGGGTATCTGCGCGACTACCACCGCATCGTGGAAGAAACCGATGTGCAGGTTGGCAGGATCATGGAGGCGTTGCGCGAGTCCGGCCTTGAGGAAGAGACGCTGGTTGTGTTCACCAGTGATCACGGCGAAGGGATGGCCGCCCACCACTGGGTGGTGAAACTCATGCTGTACGAGAATCCGGTGACCGTGCCGCTGGTGTTCCGCTGGCCCGGTGTGATTGAGGCCGGGCGTGTGGATCGAACGCATCTGGCTTCCGGCGTCGATCTTCTGCCTACCATCTGTGATTTCGCCGGCGTGCCGGTTGATCCGCAGGTCACGGGGGTCAGCCTGCGCCCGGTGATCGAGCGGCCCGACCTTCCAGGTCAGCCCTTCGTGGTGACCGAACTCGATCCGAACCCCGACGAGCCCGCCAAAACCGGCCGCATGGTGCGGACCGACAGGTTCAAGTATATGGTGTTTTCTCACGGCCGGCGGCCGGAAATGCTTTTCGATCTGGATTCCGATCCGGGCGAGATGCATAATCTCGTGTCGAAGCCCGAATTCGCGGACGAACTGCGCCGTCATCGTCAGTTGCTGAAGGAATGGCAGACCGCGACGAACGATACTTTTAGAGCAGAACGGAATGCTCTATGAACAGACGGGACTTCATACGCTTAACGTGAATCGGGCACGCCCGCCGTACTGGCAAAGGCATTCCGGGGGGAACTTTAATGAAGCAACCCATTGCGAGGAAGAAGCGATCAAGTGACGAGAAACCGGCGGTCCGCCGGCCACCGGGCTTTGTCCGGCTCGTGGGCGAATTGCGCGCGCTCATCCAGGGAGGCACTACATGAACCAACGCAACTTGATGCGAATGACCGGAGTGGGAATGCTGGCGGCCGGGCTGCCGGGGATTGTGATGGCCGCGGAGGGTGAAAGAGGCGCGTCGGCAGCCGCCCGTAAACCCAACATCATTTTCATTCTGGCTGACGACCTGGGGCAGTCCGACTTGGGCTGCTACGGCCAGGAACTGATCCAGACGCCCAATCTCGATCGCATGGCCGCCGCAGGCACGCGCTACACGCAGGCTTATTGCGGTACGACCGTCTGTGCGCCGTCACGCGCGTCGCTGATGACCGGACTGCACATGGGGCACTGCCCGATCCGCGCCAACCGGCCCATGAAAGGCGGGGGCCAGATGCCGCTGCCCGCCGAGACCCTCACCGTCGCGCAGGTGCTCAAGTCCGCCGGCTATGCCACGGCCTGCGTGGGCAAATGGGGCATGGGCATGTTCGACACCACCGGCAGTCCCCTGAAGAAAGGCTTCGACCACTTCTTCGGCTACAATTGTCAGACGCACGCCCACAGTTATTATCCCAAAAACCTGTTCAATGACGACCAGTCGTTCGATTTGCCCGGCAACAGCACCGGGAAGACGACCTATGCGCAAAACCTGATTACCGATGCGACGCTCAAGTGGGTGCGGGAGCACAGGGACGAGCCGTTCTTTCTCTATTATGCCGTGACCCTGCCGCATGCCTTCTACGAGATCGACGATCTGGGCCTGTACAAAGACAAGCCGTGGCCGAAGGACCAAAAGACGTATGCCGCCATGGTCACGCGCCTCGACAGCGACGTGGGACAGATCCTTGCCCTGCTTAAGGAGCTAAAACTCGACCGGGACACCCTGGTGATGTTTGCCGGAGACAACGGGCCGGCCGAAGGTTCCGATAAGACCAAGCCTGCGACGTGGACCTTGTCCGGCGGAAAACGCTCGATGGGTGAAGGATCGCTTCGCCAGGCGGCGCTGGCCTGGTGGCCGGGCGTGATACCCGCCGGGCGGGTCAGCGACGAGCCGTGGGCGTTCTGGGATTTTCTGCCGACCGTGGCCGAACTGACCGGCGCAACACTGCCCGCAGGTTATCAGACGGACGGTCTCTCGCTCGTGACGTTCCTGAAGGGCGGCGCGGCGCCGAAGCGCGAGTACTTTTACTGGGAACTGCACGAGGGCCGTCCCATCCAGGCGATCCGGTTCGGCAACTGGAAGGCCCAGCGCCACGGCGTGGATCAGGCGATCAAATTGTTCGACCTCGCGACCGATCCGGACGAAAAACACGATCTGGCGGCCGAGAAACCGGATCTGGTCGCCCGAGCCGAAGCGTTGATGCAGGCGGCGCGCGTGGACGATCCGAACTGGCCCCTGGACGCAAAGGGTCCTGAACAAAAGAAAAAGTGATGTTCCTGCGTGGCCTGATAATCGCTTGGAGGAGACATGACTGCATTGAACAAGGGAAACGAATCTCCGACCGTGCTGATCGTGAACGGGGGCGAATTACCGGACCTCTTTGCGCTTCCCAACGGTCGTCGCGTGCAAAACCGTGAAGAATGGTCTACGCGTGCCGATGCATGGCGCAAGTTGATCCTCGATCTGGAATATGGCGGGATGCCGCCGGCTCCCGATGCGATCGAGGTGGAAACACTGGCGCACTCTGCCGTGCGCCGCTGGCCGGACAAACCTCATCTCTGGACCTACCGCATCACCTGCCACGGTGGCAAACGCGACCTTTCCTTCTGCGTCCGAATACTCTTTCCTAACACAGGCGAACCATGCCCGGCCATTGTAAACGGCGATGGATGCTGGGCGTATGTGTCGGAGGATGTGTCCAGACGCGTTGTAGGCAGCGGGTGCGCCCTGATCACTTTCAACCGGACGGAGATGGCTGAAGATCTGGGATATCATGGAGTACCGGATCCAACCCAACGAAGGGGGGGGCTCTACGATGTCTATCCCGGCCGGACCTTCGGCGCCTTGGCGGCCTGGGCCTGGGGTTACCACCGGTGCGTGGATCTGCTCCACCAGTTGCCGTTCATTGACAAGACGCGGATCGCCGTGACAGGCCACTCGCGCGGCGGCAAGACCGTGCTTCTCGCAGCCGCGACAGACAGCCGGATCACGCTCGTCAACGACAACGCCTCCGGTACCGGAGGAAGCGCCGCTTCTCGCTATGTCGGCCATGGCGGAGAGACGCTCAACATACTCAACGTCTTCCCCTCCTGGTTCGGCCCAGGACTGAGGCCGTATCTCAGACGGGAAGGCGAGATTCCGTTCGATCAGCACGGTTTGCTGGCCGCGATCGCGCCGCGTCCCCTCCTGCTGACCTATGCCCTGGATGATCGCTGGTCAAATCCGGAAGGCATGGTGCAGTGCGCCTGGGCGGCCGGCGAAGTCTATCGCTTTCTGGGCAGCCCGGACGATCTCGCCTTTCACCTACGGCCGGGCACTCACACCCACGCCTCGGAAGACTGGGATGTTTTACTGGACTTCATTGGCTGGAAATGGCGCGGTATGCAGCCGAGCGCGCCTTACAATCAGCATCCTTACACGCACTTGCGCCCGGCCTTTGCGT
>VGWG01000178.1 GCA_016873675.1 Lentisphaerota bacterium
CCCGGCCGACGCGCGAATCGGCGGGGACGCCTGAGGCATACTTGTTCGTGAGCACCCCCTGCGCCAGCGGCGAGAAGGCGATGACGCCGAAACCCTCTTCCTCTGCCGTTGCGAGCAGGCCATCCTCGACCCCGCGATCGAGCATGCTGTAGCGCGGTTGGTGGATCACGCAGGGGGTGCCCATCTGCCGCAGGATCCGCGCCGCGCGGCGTCCGAGTTCGGCGGGATAGTTCGAGATGCCGACATAGAGCGCCTTGCCCCGGCGGACCGCCGTGTCGAGCGCCCCCATGGACTCCTCCAGCGGTGTGTTCGGATCGGGCCGGTGGTGGTAGAAAATGTCCACATAGTCCAGCCCCAGCCGCTTCAGGCTCTGATCGAGGCTCGCCAGCAGCCCCTTGCGCGAGCCCCATTCGCCGTAAGGGCCCGGCCACATGTAGTAGCCCGCCTTGGTCGCGATCACCAGTTCGTCGCGCCACGCGCCAAAGGTGTTTTTGAGCTGCGCGCCAAACTGGGTCTCGGCCGCGCCTGCGGGCGGACCGTAGTTGTTGGCGAGGTCAAAGTGAGTCACACCGAGGTCGAAAGCCGCAGCGAGGATCTCGCGGCACGAGGCGGATGACACCGCATGGCCAAAATTATGCCAGAGGCCCAGCGAGACGGCCGGCAGCCGGAGACCGCTGCGTCCGCACCGGTTATAGATCATGCCGTTCTCGTAACGCTTCGGATCGGGTTCGTAGTTCATGCTTCGCTCCAGGTGTCATGCGGGTTGCCGCGTGATCGAAGCCGCTGGCCAACAGAGGATCCCGCTGCCGATCGGGACTCCGATGAGCCCCATTCTGCCATATTGTGACGGATGGAACAAGAAGGATGAGAACAACAACAGGAACCGTTACGTGCATGGTGTCTAGACAGTCCCGATCAAACATGCGATACTTCCGGCGCGCGTCTGGAAAGCGCCGAATGCACGGCTGCAGACGGGTGTGCGAGCGAACAGGAATGGGGTTGTAATGAAACGTTTTTCTCTGATACTGGCGGTCGTGGGGGCCGTGACGGCGGTGTGTGGCTCGGACATCACGATTCGGGGGGCAGGCGCCGGCAAGGATGCGGTCAGTCTCGTTGGGTTCGCGGCCACGGGCGAGACGGGAAGTCTCTTCGTGCAGACCCTGCAGAGCGATCTGGAACGCTCCGGGTGGTTCAAGATCGATCCGGCGGGGCAGATCCGCGTCTCGGGCGCGGCCTCGGCCCGGGCGGACAGCCTGGCGGTGTCCAGCCTGATCTCCTGGCCCGGGAAGCGCATGGAGTGGAACCGCTCGTCCGCCTCAGGTGCGACGGAGGTTCGTCGGCTGGCGCATCAATTAGCCAATGACATGGTCAGGCACATCAAAGGTGAACGGGGCATTGCCGGCACGCGGATCGTTTTCGTCAACCGCCGCGGGCCGAACAACGCCGATCTGTTCATGTGCGACGCGGATGGCCGCAGTCTGGCGCAGATCACCCACGACAACGTGGCGGCGGTCGGCCCGAAATGGGATCGTGACGGACTCAATATCCTGTACACCAGCTATCTGCACAACACGCCTGCGGTTTACCGATTTCCGGCCACGGGTGGACGCCGCATGCCGCTCGCGAAGTTCAAAGGACTGAACACGGGGGCCGAGATTTCGCCCGACGGCCGCACCGCCGTGCTGATCCTCTCGCTATCGGGCAACCCCGATGTCTACACCCTGGATCTGGCCAGCGGCGCGGTCACCCGCCTCACGCAGACACCCCACGCCGTCGAAGCGAGCCCCGCCTGGTCGCCTGACGGCGCCCAGGTCGTTTATGTGGGCGACGCCTCGGGGGCCCCGCACCTGTACACCATTGACATCGCCACCAAGCGGTCCCGCCGGCTGACCTACAAGGGATCGGAGAATGTCAATCCCGACTGGTCGGCGAATGGAAAAATCGTCTATGCGACGCGTCGAAGCGGCTACCAGATCGCCGTCCTGGACCCCGCCGCCGGTGGCGAACCCGACACCCCGCTCACGAGCGGCCCGGATCACGAAGACCCGTCGTGGGCACCGGACAGCCGTCACATCGTCTGCTCGCGCGCGGAGGGTTCCGGGCGCTCATCACTTTGGATACTTGACATCAAGGGGGATTCTCCGGTACGTTTATTCCCTCATGCGGGTAACTGGATGTCACCCGATTGGTCGGATAAATAGTAAACGGGGTTTGTGCTCCACGGAGTCAACAGTATGCGTATGAATCAGTTTGTCAAGCTGGCGCTGGTTGCGGTTATTCTGGCAACAAGCAGCGGCTGCACCACGGTCAAGCGATGGTTTGGCTGGGGCGGCGGCGCGAAGGACCGCGAGACGCAGGTCACCGACGTTCCGTGGGATGCCGAGACGGGCGCGCCGATCAACGATCCGAGCTCTTTCGCCGAGTCGCGGGAGCCGGTGGCCGGCGTGTCGTTCAGCCCGGTCTATTTCGGCTTTGATTCCTACCAATTGGCTCCGGTCGAAGTGTCGAAGATCGAACAGGTCGCCCAGCATCTGCTGCAGAACAGCGCTCATGTCGTGCTGATTGACGGGCACTGCGACGAGCGCGGCAGCAACGAATACAACCTGTCGCTGGGCGAACAGCGCGCGCAGACCATCCGCGGCTATCTCGTGAGCCTTGGCATCGACGGCGGCCGCGTGCAGACACGCAGCTTCGGGGAAGAGAAGCCCGCATCCCAGGGCCGCTCCGAAGAGTCCTACCGCCTCAACCGCCGCGGCGAATTCGGCGTTTATAAGTGACCGTTCACCCCCAGCTCACAGCGGTATCTGCGGACGTGTCCTCGGTCTGGGTGGACGCCATGCTCGATGCGCTCTCATCCTGCCCTTTTACGCCGACGGCTTGGGAGGATGTGGAGCGGGGAACCTGCCGCATCGATATCTTTCTTGAACATGCGGCCGATGCGGCGGGGGTCTGTGACACGGTGCGGGAAACGGGCGCGGCGTTGGGCCTGACGCTCGCGCCGGCCGTCTCGCAACTGGCCCGCGAAGACTGGACCGAGAGTTGGAAACGTTTTTTTCACGTTGAGCGCGTCTCCCGGCGGGTGGTGATCCGCCCGGTCTGGGAATCCTATACGGCCCAACCGGGTGAAGTGGTGATCGACATCGAGCCGGGGATGAGCTTCGGCACGGGACGTCACGGCACCACCCGCGCCTGCCTCGAATTTCTCGACCACATCTCCGGTCAGCGCGCGGGCGGTTCCATGCTCGACATGGGCTGCGGTTCGGGCATCCTGGCCATCGGCGCGGCCAAGCTCGGCTTCCATCCGGTCTGCGGTTTTGACAACGACCCCGATGCTGTGGCGATCGCCCGTGACAACGCGCGGCTCAATGGCGTCACGACGGAGCTGGACGTGTGC
>VGWG01000179.1 GCA_016873675.1 Lentisphaerota bacterium
CGCGGGACTCGTATCCAATTTGGCGAGGGGCTTCCGCAACCCGGAAATCCGCAGAATCGCCTTGTTTCACGCGCTCGGCGACCTGCCTATGCCGCCCGAGTACACCCACAGATTCTCGTGAAGTGCCCAAAAACTTTCTCCGTGTCTGCTGTATTCATGCACACCGGAACCTGTGGAGACGCGAATGCAATATAAGAACGAACGCCCTCATCCGTAACAGACGCCATAGTAATTTCCGGACTAGAAACGCGAGCGATCCGCTGCTCACTGGGCGTTACGGGTTCCATGTGGGACGCCTCATGGAATACTCCCCAGTCGTAAGCAACGACGGTCACAGAGTGCAGATTGGCATTGGTCACAATGGTCAGTAGTTCCGTGGCGCGGCCGTCGGCATCGGTCGTCACCGAATTAGTCGGGAACGTGGCCCACGCGCTGAGATCGGCCGGAGCATCCGCCGTGTTGTTCGTCTCGCATAGGTTGCCGTCGGCATCCCAATACTCCACCTTCTCCACAAAAAAGCGAATCTCGTGGCCTTTGAGTGGCTCCCACGGCGTGCCATGGGTGAGATCGGCTTTGGTTAGGTCACGGTAATGACGCAAGACGAAGTGGTTGGTCAACACGCCGGGAACGGGCATGTGGTCAGGTTCGAAGGTCCATGCGTCTTGCTCGAAGTACTCATCCCAGGTGAAGCGCACGTGCGTTTCCGTCGTGCCGGCGCGGATCGCGCAGTCCATGTTGTTCACGTCGCTCGATGTGAGTTCGCCGCTGATCGTGCCGTTCGTACCGGTCAGCACCGTGACGACCGCACAGCCGCCGGTGGCGGCCAGCGTCCCCATGACGAGTTCGGCCGCCTTGCCCGGCTCATGGCTCAGTCCGCCGATCAAGCTGACGTCAATCGGAATCCCGGCAACCGCCGGCAGAACCTGTATCGTCACATCGGCCTGATGGGCGGGGGAATGGATCGCCCCCGCACCGATGGTTACCGGATCGGGCGGTGTCCAGCCCTCCGGCGCGTTCTTGGGCCTGACCGTGATGGCGGCGACGTGGTAAACGGTGAACCCCACCCGGTCAAAATAGGGTGTCGCGTAGGAAGTGCCGTTGTTCAAGGCTTCCAGGCAGATGTGCTCGGGACCGCAATTCGTTGCCGAAGGTCCGCTAGCGCTTGCGTCCACACCGTAAACCCACAGGTTTGACGGCATGGTTGCCGTGTCTGGCCAGTAGGTGGGGTTGGCAAGTGCGGTTCCATTGGTCGCTGTATAGACGACAACATTCGTGCTGTTCCAGTTCAGGCGAGCGGACCCCGCGCCATCGACACCAAGCGTGATCATTTTCCAACCGCCCTTGGCCACAAAGCCGCCCGAGCCTGGAGTGAACTCAGCCGCGTCCGCAACGCCCTCGATGTCGAGATTCACCTCCACAATGCGCGGATTGATCGCGGCTCGCAGGCTCCAGGTTGTCAGCGTCAGGGCGAGTGTCATGATGAGATTGAGTGTACGCTTCATGTATGCTCCGGTCAATGGGTGAGTTGGGGAAATGGTTTCAGGTGTCAGGTTTCAGGTGTCAGGTGTCGGGTTGGAAGTCCTTGTTCATGAGTTAGTTGTGTTTTCTGAAACCCGAAACCTGGTGTCTCAGATCAGGTTTCGGGAGCGCTACTGTCCCACCCGGTCGCTGCCTTGGGTAACGATGATGGAGTGGCAGGTGCCGGTGAAGAGATCGGGGGTGGCGATCATCCGGTAGGCGTAGAGCCATTTACCGCTGACGGGGGCGTAGGTGAAGGCGTTGGTGGTGAGAAATTTGTCCAACGTGGAGTCTTCAAAGGTGACACCGCGGATGATGATGTGCAGCTTGACGTCGAGATCGGCCACGTGTGGGGTCATCTCCAGGTTGGTCTGCACCAGCTTGGCGCCGTCGGGGAAGGTTTCAATCACGCCGATGTAAGCGGTGGACTGCGAGCGGATCGTGAATTCGTCGATCTCTTGCTGCGCGAGGATCGGTCCGGTCGGACTGCCCAAGCGGGCTTGCAGGATCGGGGTGCCTGCCTTGAGCGGCTTGAGATAGAGGCGCACGCCGCGGGCGGTGGTCGCCTTGACGCTGACTTGGAGCAGCGTGGGGTCGTTGGCGGTGAAGAACACGGCCGAAGAGGGTCCGTAGATGAGAACTTCCTTTTCACGGCGATAGCCGATCGGAAGTAACGGGGACAAAGAAACAGTAACGCGCATCCGTTCAAGCGCGCGGCAACACGGGGACAGGCAACACGGGGACAGACAATCGGCTGACTCGTCAAACGATTTTGCCTCCGTCCGGTGGACGAGAGCGGGCGACGAGAGCGGTTGACGATTCCCTTCGGTCGATCCCTGATACCGTCTCTTGCGGCCGTCGCATCGGTCGGTGGACGATTACGGGCGACGACTACGGATGACGATTCAACACACACAGAGCAGCAATTCTCATTAGGGTCGTCGATTTCGGTATCCAAATCGAAATCGAAATCGGAATCGGGATCGACGGGAAAGAGGGGAATTCGACCCCGATACCGATAGCGATTTCGATTTCGACTGGCCGGATGCGATCAAGATTTGAATGGCTGCACACAGAGCCGCTTCGCGCATTTCCGGACACAGGCCCTTTCAGCTTTCCGTTTTCTGCTTCCCGTTTTCTGCTTTCTGCTTTCTGCTTTCTGCTCGTCCTATAACTTGAATCTTGAAGTTGCTTTGAAAATCGTCACAACATTCTGATTCAGTTACCCTTACGTGTGTTCCCGCTCTGCGGGCGGCTGGCTTTCTGCTTTCTGCTTTTTTCATGCGCTACGGGGTGGGCTGGGCGGCAGGGGCGACCAGCCGGGCCAAGGCTGCGGTGCCAGCGCGCTGGAGTCGGGTATCGGGGGAGGATGCGGCGGTCTCGAAGGCGGGACGACTTTCCTCGTCGCTCCACTGGCTCAAAGCCACGATGGCGGCGATGCGGATGATTTCGTTGGTGGCGTGGGCGTAGGGACGAATGAGGGGGATCAGCTCACGCCTGTTCGAGTCATACGCGATGCGGATGGCAAAGTCGCGCATGGGGTCTGCATCGGGCGCCGGATCGGAAAGGATATCCCGCACCTTAGCCGGAACGGCGGCGTCATCAAGCCGCGAGAGGGCCAGCAGGGCCTCACGTTGCACGTAGCGATGACGATCCGACAGCAAGATGCGAAGCCGCTCGGTCAGAGCCCGCCGGTCTCCGGAAGTGTTCTCGTCGAGCAGCAGCGTGCCCAGATGCTGGACGGCCCAGCTTCGGAACCGCTCTTTTTCGGCGGGATTATCGACGATCTTGACCAGACACGCCTCCAGCGAGGCATAGCCTGACCGAGACAGCAGGTTCGCGATCTCATGTCGGACGGTATCCCCCT
>VGWG01000180.1 GCA_016873675.1 Lentisphaerota bacterium
CGCTGTCGCCTGCCGTACGGGCGACCGCAACCACAACACTGCCGGCAGGTTGTAACGAGAGCTTGACACCAAACGTCGCCGTGCCGCTTTCGGGCACACTCAGGTCGGCGACGCTCGTCAGGATGGACAGTTGCTGAACAAAGTTCGCCACGAGTGTCGCCGGAGCGTCTATCGTCACCGTGGTGCTCGTGGCATTGGCGTCGCCGATGATCGCCGAACCGACCGCCGTGGCCCAATTCGCAAGGCGATAGCCTGGCGACGCCGTCGCGACAATTTGCGTGGCCACAAGCCTGTCCACCTGTGTCGCGCCGGCGGGCGAAACCGTGCCGCCCGGTCCGGCCAGCAGTGTCAGGATGGTGGACTTGTCCACCTCGACCGCCGTCACCGTGGCGTTTGACATTCCTGATGCCGAACAGATGATCGTGGCCGTGCCATTGGTGATGTCCCCGTCATTGGCTGCAGCCAGGGTTACCGTTTGGTACGTGTCCCAGTTGTTCGTGGTAAAGACCAAGTTCTCGCCGGACTGGACCGAGATGTCGGTGTCGCCCGAAACGAAGGACACATCAACGGTGACATCGCCCGCCGGTTGCGCCGGCAGTTTCACTTGGAAGGTGTTCGTGCCGCCTTCCGGAACACTGACCACCGACGGGCTCGTCACCAGGGTCACGGGCGCCTTCGCCGGATACATCTGGCTAGAACTCATATTGTTAAACTGGTCTCTGGAATGCGCGCTGGACCATTCCAGTTGAACATTACCCTGTTCGGATATGCCTCCGTACTCGAACTGGATGTCGTATCTCCGGCCTGCCTCCAGTAATATCGTGCCCTGGCGCTTATACGACCTGTCATTCGCCGGATCCCATGCGCTTATCAGCATCACACCGTTCACCCAGAGTCTGACGCCTCCCTGGTGCGTCGTCTCGAAGGTGTACGTTTCGCTGTACTTTGGCCGCACCTGACCAGTCCAACGCACGCTAAAGGTATCCAACGGGAACGGATAGGTCCATCCGCCGTAACTGCCGAATTGGATGTTGGGATCCACCCGCGTTAGAAGCAGCTCCGTGAAATCCACATTGTTAAAGTATTCGCCCTTCAATCCCGTGCCGGTCGCCTCGTCCAACACCGTGAGTGTGACCTCATCGGAGGTCACGCTTCCCGCCGGGTTGGTCACCACCACCTTGAACTTCGCGCCGTTGTCGGCCAGGATCGTATTCTCAATGGAAAAGGTACTTCCCACGGCGGATGAGATCGGCACGCCGTTGCGGTACCACTGATACGACCTTTCCTCACCCGTGCCATTGACCCAGAATAGGGCCTCCTGCCCTTTGCATACCGTGTGGCCGGCAGGCTGTTGCGTAATAGTCGGAGGCAGAATCACGGGCTTGACGGTCACGCTCACCTCGCTGATCGCACTGCCGCCCCGGCCGTCGCTGACCGTCACGCGCAGGACGTAGAAACCGGACGCACTGAAGCTCACGGCGCTGTCCGCACTGCCCCCGGCGGCAAAGGTCACGTTATCGGCGTCGTTGACCGCGCTCCATGTGTACGTAAGTGGATCGTCATCCCGGTCAGACGCCGCGACATGCACCACGGTTCCCGCCGGCAGACGCACCGTACTGGAATCGGTCCAGGCCGCGGAGGTAATCGTGGGACTGCGATTGACGCCGGCCGGAGTAAATCCGGCCTGCACGACGGCAGGCCCATGGATCGTCACGGTGGTATTCGAGATCAGGGGGTCGCCGAAGCTGGCCACGCCGCTGACCACACTCCAGTTGTCGAAGACGTAGCCGCTATCCGGCGTGGCGACAATCGCCATCCCCGAATACTTGGTCACATTCGTTATCCCGACAGGCGCTGCCGTCCCGCCCGCGCCGGCGCCGACCGTCAATGGCGCGTCGTTATCGTTCTCGGTGGCGGTCACAACCGCGCCGACGTCAACCCCCATCAGTGATATCACCGCGCTGCCGTTCTCCGTATCCGCATCCTGGGCCGCGGCCAGGGTCACGGTCTGATATGTGCTCCAGTTGGCGGTGGTGAATGTCAGGTTGGTTCCCGACTGGACCATTATGTCGGCATCTCCCGAGGTGCGTGTGGCGATGACCGTCACCGTTGCGGCCGGCGCCGCCGTGAGCTTTACCTGGAATGTCGCCGTGCCGCCTTCCGGAACGGTCACGCCTTTGACGCTGGCCGATACACGCACAGAGGGTTGTCGCTCCCGAATCGCCACGGTGTGGTAGTTTCCCGCTCCAATGACGACCACGCCAAAGAAGTCCGGAATCTCCACGGGATTCAACCGTGTGGTGGTCGTCCCATCTCCAAGCTGGCCCCAGTAGTTATACCCCCACGCCCAGACACTGCCGTCTTCCTGCACCGCAAGAGAATGAACTTGTCCCGCGGCAATGGCAACAACCCCGCTCAGTGGCGTTCTATCCGCCATCAGCACCTGCACGGGATTCAGCCGGTTCGTATATTGTGTTCCATCGCCGATCTCACCAGACGAGCTATTACCCCAAGCCCAGACGGTGCCGTCCTCCTTCAAGGCAAGCGTGTGAGATGATCCAGCCGCGACGGCAGTCACATTGGACAGAGCCGTTCCATCCTGCATGATCACTTGCACGGGGTTTAACCGCGTGATGGTCGTCCCATCGCCAAGCTGGCCGAAGAAGTTCTCGCCCCACGCCCACACCGTGCCATCGGTCTTCCACGCCACCGTTCTGTTATCTCGCGCAGCGATACCGGCAACTCCGCTCAGCGGCGCGCCGCCACTCAGCTTAACCTGCACGGGCGCATTGCGAGTGGTCGTGGTTCCATCGCCAACCTGACCGCTGGTATTGTATCCCCAGGCCCAGACTGTGCCGTCGGTCTTCAGCGCCACGGTATGGCTCGATCCGGCCGCCACGTTGGTGACGCCGGCAAGACCAGTCACTTCTTCCGGATAGATGTTTGGATCGGGAATGCCGAGTTGGCCGTATCCGTTGCTGCCCCACGCCCACACACTGCCGTCGCTCTTCAGCGCCACCGCATGGTTTGATCCGGCGTCGATATCTATTACATTCTCAAGCGCGCTCCCGTCCGACAGCTTGACCTGCACAGGCGTACTGCGATTGATCGTTGTTCCATCGCCAAGCTGGCCGTACACATTGTACCCCCAGTCCCACACTGTGCCGTTGGTTTTCAGCGCCATCGCGCTATAGTTGCCCGCATCGATAGCCGCCACCCCCGAGAGCCCTGACACTCTTACCGGCGTCAGCCGCCGGGTGGTTGTTCCATCGCCAAGTTGGCCGTACGTGTTATCACCCCAGGCCCAGACCGTGCCGTCACTCTTCAGCGCAAGGGAGTACGTGTAGTAATTGCCGGATGCGGCAATA
>VGWG01000181.1 GCA_016873675.1 Lentisphaerota bacterium
CGTTACCATCCATGCGGGCGTTCCTTCTGTGGTGGAGAGTGTTTTGTCACCCTCAATATCGCAGAAGGACGTCCATTTCACCGATACCAATTCTCTAACTCGCCTCTCCGTGCTAGCCTGGATTCCCACAGCCCCCGAAGACCCTAAGAAAAGACACCTCGCACGTGCTGTATTCCGCGGGGTTCGTGCGGATTTGATCTAGTCTGCGTTTATACGTAAACGGTATACTCCCACGCCGTCAACCGGTGTTCGCACGCGGCGACACGTCGTAAGCCGCGAGCCCGTAAATGGCATATTTCCCGAGGATTTCGTCTGATATCGGATTTTCAGGCACATCGCCCAGGGACGCTGAATTCCAGCTAACACCGTGGGAGACGCGTTTTAAATAAAGAGAGAGCTAATGGACCTGGCTCGTATCTTCCTCGCTCCGCAGAATGCCACGCACCGCCAGTACGAGGCACTCCGCGCCTATTTTGTCGAAGAGCTGCCAGGACCTGAGGTCGCCCGGCGCTTCGGATACACGCCCGGCAGCCTCCATCAACTGGTCCATCAGTTTCGCCAGCAGCCAAAGCGTTCGTTCTTCGTCGAACCACTCCGTAGGCGCGGCGCAACGATCGATCCGGTTCGTCAACACATCATTCAGCTGCGCAAGCAGAATCTGTCCATCTACGATATCAGTGAAGCGCTGAAGAAGGAAGGATGCCCACGCACCCCCATGGCGGTTTCTCTGGTGCTACGGCAGGAAGGGTTCACCAAGCTACCGCGGCGGCGCGACGACGAACGGCCATTGGGCACCAAGCCGACGGCGGCCGATCGTGCCGATGCAGGGGCCGTGAACTTGGAACCCCACGCCTTCCGCACCAAGTTCGGTGGGCTGTTTCTGTTTCTGCCCGCACTGGCGGAATTGAAGTTCGACCAGGTGATCGACAAGTGCGACCTTCCCGGGACGCAGATGGTGCCGGCCGCACACGCCCTGCGCAGCCTGCTGGCCCTCAAACTGTTCGGCACGCAGCGACACCTGCACGTGATGAGTGCCGTGCTCGACGAAGGACTGGCCCTATTCGCCGGGCTGAACGTGATCCCGAAGCGATCGTTCCTGACGGAATACAGCTGCCGGATCCGTCCGGATTGTTATCCGAAACTGATGCGTCACTGGTTCGATGCCATCTCGGGGTTGGGGTTGCAGCACGGTTCGTCCTTTGATTTGGACTTTCACACTATTCCGTTTCATGGCGAAGACGCGCTCCTGGAGAAGCACTATGTGTCGAAGCGCAGCCGCCGGCAGAAGGGAATTTTGGCCTTTTTGGCCCAGGACGGCGAGAAACGGTTCTTCTGCTATGCCAACTGCGACTTGCGCAAAGACGAGCAGAACGACGAGGTGCTGACCTTCGTGCGTTTCTGGAAAGACCGCACGGGGAAACTGCCGGAAGAACTGATTTTCGACTCCAAGCTCACGACCTACCCGCACCTGAGCCAACTCAACCAACAGGGTGTGCAATTCATCACGTTGCGCCGCCGCAGCGCGCGGATGCTCCAGGAACTCCAGGCGCGTCCGCGCAGTGCGTGGCGGCGGATCGAACTCGAGGGGGTGTCCCGGCAGTACCGGACGCCTCGGATTCTGGATGAGACGGTGACGTTGGCCGGTTACGCGGGACCGCTCCGGCAGATCACGATCGCGGACTTGGGTCACGAGGAGCCGACGCTGCTGCTGACGAATCAACTCCGGCGGTCGGCTGCGAAGCTGATTCAACGGTATGCGCGTCGGATGCTGATCGAGAACAACATCGAGGACGGCGTGAACTTCTTCCACATGGATGCCCTCTCCTCTGCCGTCGCGTTGAAGGTGAACTGCGACCTCCAACTGACGCTCATGGCCAGCAGTCTGTACCGCTATTTGGCCCAACGCATCGGGAGCGGTTACGAAACCGCGAAATCGCGTCATCTGTTTCGCGACTTCATCGACGCCACGGCGACGATCGAGATTGACGAGCGCGCGGTCAACGTGTACTTCCAGAAGCGCGCACACAACCCTTTGCTGGTGGCCGCAGGTTTCGATCAGACAGATATCCGAATCCCCTGGCTCGGAAAACGCCTGCGGTTCCTGTTCGGCTAAGCGCCGTATGGTGTAAAGCCATCACCTAATACACGGTCTCCCGGCCCTCGTCGCGCCGGGGTGATTTCTTAGGTCTTTCCGCCATATGGGAATCCAGGCTAGCGGCGGCAAGGAGGCTGAGGGCGGACGGGCACTCTGGGGTCGAGCAAGGCCTTATGAAGGCGTTGGATACGACGAAGCGAGTATCGCAGAGGCCATGATAACCCATCAGCTGGTGGCGAGTTGTGTTGTGATTGGCTGAGCACGAAGATCGGTGGTCCAGCGCACCCGTCCGCTCTTGTGGTTTGTGCCGCAACCCACTTGTGTGATGTATCCGCGGCGAGCTACACTTCGTTCAACCAACGGATGGCGGCCAGAAAGCAATCGTAGGCCAAACGGCGTCAATCCGAGCAAACACGCAGGAAAAGTACCAATGGCGGAAGGCACCATCAAAAAGCTGATGGACAAGGGTTTCGGATTCATCAAGACGGGGTCCGAAAAAGATCTGTTTTTCCACTCATCGAGCCTCGAAGGTGTCAGTTTCAACGAACTGCATGAAGGGCAGAAGGTGTCCTACACGGAAGGTCGGGGCCCCAAAGGCCCGTGTGCCGAGAGCGTCAAGGTGATCTAGTTTCGCTGGGACTCGCCACCTATCTTCAGCCAGGACGATGCAGCCAGGCTGTTCGCACGACGGCATGCCGAACGCGACAACGCCGGCTACGGCACCCGGCTTGTCGCCGCGGCCCTTTTGGCCGCCGCCGATCTGCTTCCTGCTCAGTCGCAGCAGGACGAGCCTTCCGAGCCGCCACAATTAGGTGCGGATCTGGTGAGGGCACCCAGGTTATCACCGGCAATCGATCATCGGCGCGCAGGCGGAGAGCGTATTGCAACGCTTGGAAAAAGGAGTCTGCCTCCTTTTTGGAAGGATGGGCTAAATGAACGCGTTCAGGTATCGCAAAGAAAGCTGCGCAAATCACTCAGGCTATGCATTTCGCCAATAAGGAGGCAGACTCCGTTTCTCGTTCCCGCGGCGGGAATCCGTCGCAAAACGGTCGGTGGCTGGCCGGCTCCGCGGGGCAAAAGAAAGCGGTGACGAGTCACCGCACTCCAAAACCTCTCGCCGCATTCGTTCCCGC
>VGWG01000182.1 GCA_016873675.1 Lentisphaerota bacterium
CCGACGAAGGAGGTTTTGCAAGCGCCTCAGTCAGCTTCTCATGATCAAAACCCGTATTCATGGGTGACATTTTATGATCACATGCAGGAGCAAAGCAAGATTACGATTATGATTACGATTACGATTATGAGGCTCTTGCAAAACCCTGAACAGGTTGACAGTGGTGCGGGCGTCCCGCCTGCAATCCCAAGGCTTTCTCGTAATTCTGGCAGGCGAGACGCCTGCACCACGAGGGTTTTGCAAGAGCCTCTTATGATTAAGTAACCCTCATCAGAACGGCCATGCGCCCGATTGCTGGAGGCCCTGCTTTTCGTTCTTGCCCCGCCGCCGATAAAAGCGGTAAACTGCACACTCTATGAAGACGTCATTTCGTGATTGCCAGGCACCTGTCCAAACCCTACCTGCATCCGGCATCAGGGATCAGGCAGGAAACGCTTTCCCTGAACCCCGAACCCTGAACCCTCCGCTTGCACAAACCAGAGGTTTTGCAAGCGCCTCGTGGTTTCACTGTCTTGCCGCGGTCGCTCTCGCCGTGTGCGCAACCGGTTGCCAGTCGATGCTGGAGGGGACGCCGTTTGCCCCGAAACCCAACACCGACGAGGCGCGTCTGGCGTATGCGCTGCAGCAGGCTGAACGCGAAGTGACCCGCCTCAGGGCGCGTGTCGATGCCTTCGAGCAGAACAACGAGCGGCTGGAGGGGCGCATCATCGATGCGGAGCGCCAGACGCGGGACATCCTTCGCCTGCGTGACGAGTTGCAGCAGATCCGGAACGACCGCGCCAAACTGCGGGATGAAATTTCCCAAAGCATGGGCGTGACCATCAAGCGCATGCTGGACGAACAGCAGGCCCAGACCCTCGCGCAGGTTCAGAAAGCGCTCGCGTCTTCCCGCCCCGCCGCGCCGAGCAAGCAAACGGGGTACAATCATACCGTCGCGGCGGGGCAGACGCTGTCGCTGATTGCGCGCGAGTACAAGACGACGATTGACGCGATCATGAAGGCGAACAATCTCACCAATGCAAATGATCTCCGTGTGGGCATGGTCCTGTTTATCCCCGAGAAATGATCCGGCACGGATCGCGTTGCAGAAAGGCTTCTGATGACTTCGGGCGATGCCGTTCTTTCCCTCCTGCTGCGGCGAACCGGTCTGGTCAGCGATGCGCAGGTCGCCGCCGCGCTGGCTGCCGACCGTTCTGACGGCGCGGGGATCGTGGATGTTCTGGTGAAGAGCGGCGCGGTCCGCGAAGATGCGTTCCTGCAGAAGATCGCGCCGCTGCTCGGCCTCTCCTACACCGAGATGGCGCTGATCGAACCCGACGCCGATGCGCTGAAGCTGCTGCCGGCGCGCGCGGTCTACCAATACGCGGTGATGCCCCTGAAGCTGGAGGGCGGCGTGCTCACGGTGGCGATCTCCGACCCCTTCAACGCGGGGGTGTCGGACGGCTTGCGCCTCGCCGCTGGCCGCCCGGTCCGCCTGACGCTCGCGCCGCGCGAGGATATCCGCAAGGCCAACCGCAAGTACTACGGCGTCGGCGCCGAAGCGGTCGAGAAAATGATCGAGGATGGGCGCTACGAGGTGGATGCGGGGGCGGCCTCCAACGCCAAGATCGATGTCAACGAGATGGGGCAGGAGGCCTCGATCGTCCGCTTCGTCAACCAGATCATCGCCGAGGCCGACCGCCAGGGCGCCACCGACATTCACGTCGAGCCGATGGAGGAGGAACTGCGCATCCGCTACCGGATTGACGGCATCCTCCACCGCGTCGATGTGCCGCCGCAGCTCAACCGCCTGAAATCGGCGGTCATTTCGCGCCTCAAGGTGATGGCCAACATGGACATCGCCGAGAAGCGGATGCCCATGGATGGCCGCATCGGCATCCGGCTGAACGGCGAGGATGTGGACATCCGCGTCTCGACCATGCCGACGATCTACGGCGAGAGCGTGAGCCTCCGTCTGCTGCAAAAGAGCGGCAGTTTTGTGAAGCTGGCGGATCTGGGCCTGAATCCGCACGACCGCCACGCCGTCGAGAAGATCATCAACCGGCCCAACGGCATCTTCCTGGTCACCGGGCCCACCGGCTCGGGCAAGACCACGTCGCTGTATTCGTTCCTCCACGAGATCAACTCGGTGGATGTGCGCATCCTCACCGCCGAAGACCCGATTGAATACGAGATGGCGGGCATCAATCAGGTCCATGTCCGGCAGGACATCGGCCTCACCTTCGCCCGCATTCTGCGGTCGTTCCTCCGTCAGGACCCCGACATCATCATGGTGGGTGAAATCCGCGATGGCGAGACCGCCGAGATCGCCATCAACGCCTCGCTCACCGGCCATCTGGTCTTCAGCACGCTGCACACCAATGACGCGGCCGGCGCCTTTGCCCGCCTGACCGACATGGGCGCCGAGCCGTTTCTGATCGCCTCCGCCGTGGCGGCCGTCATGGCCCAGCGGCTGGTGCGGCGGGTCTGCCCGGTCTGCAACCGCCTCGAACCGCTGGATCGGGCCTTGTGGGACATGCCCGGCGAACCGGCGTCCGACCGGGTGCCGCATGCGGTGGGGTGCGAGAAATGCGCCATGACGGGGTATCGCGGACGGCGGGGCATCTTTGAACTGCTGCAGGTGACCGAGCCGATCGAATCGCTGATCATCAACCGCCGTCCGGCGGGCGAAATCAAGCTGAAGGCGATAGAGCAGGGGATGCTGACGCTGCGTCAGGACGGCTGGACCAAGGTGTTCCAGGGGATGACGACCGTCGAGGAGATTTTCCGGGTCACCGAGGAAAATGACTGATGCCCGCATTTGCCTATAAAGCGCTCTCCAAGACCGGCCAGCGCACCGAGGGGGCGGTCGACGCCGCCGACCGGCTGGGCGCTCTGGCGGCGGTGGAGCGGATGGGACTGGTCCCGCTCGTGGTCAGCGAGGGCCGCGCGACCGCGGCCGGTCGCGGCGCGGGCGTGAGGCGTTTCCGCCTGAGTACCCCCGATCGGATGGGCTCGCGGCAGGTGCTGCTGTTCTCTGAGGAGCTGGGCGACCTGCTGGCGGCGGGCATGCCGCTGGGTTCGGCGCTCAACTGCCTCGCGTCGCACGGCAAGGAATCGGCGGGCGGGCGGATCGCCGCAGACCTGCGCGACCGGATCATCCGTGGCGAGTCGTTTTCCGACGCGCTGGCGGCCCACGCCGATAGCTTTCCTTCTCTCTACAGCAACATGATCCG
>VGWG01000183.1 GCA_016873675.1 Lentisphaerota bacterium
CGCCGCGTTGGAGAAGCACGGCAACACCTGGCGCATGATCCACCGCGAAGCCGTGGGCAATGACCGGCAGGTCGAGGTCACGACTGGGACGCTGGAGCGGCTCTTCCCCGCCGTTCGCATCCGCGCCGAGGCCGACCGCGCCGAGTTCGCCATCACCGGCGGCCTCGGCTATGTGCCGATCTCGTTCTGCGGCCTGAACTCCTATAGAGGCTATGCGCTCTACGAGAAAGCGCGCGGCCAGGAGATCGAGATGGATCAGTCCGTCCACGGCAACGACTACTGGCAGACGGACTATGACGATGCGTCCGGAACCTACACGCTGACGTACAGCGTCCCGCTGGATTCGCCGGACGACCGGCCGGCGCCTCGACGATTCCTGTTCCGACGGAACCGTTGAGATTCCTCCAAGACGGAAGGCACAAACGAAGATGAACGGCACGATAAAACACAGCACCTCGATCTGCACTGTCGCCGCGCTGTTGTCGGTTGGTGGGCATGCGGCTGAGTCCCAGGTTGCCGTCACTGGCAAAGACAGGATCTCGGCGATGTCTTCGCCTTCGAGCCTATCCGCCGAGCGGATCGCCTCGCTCCGCTCGCCCACGCCGCCTGTCACGGCGGACAATCCCTACCTCCCGCTGGCGAAGAAATGGGCCGACGAGGCCTGGCCGATCGTGCGGGCCGTCATCCACAACCCCGCCGCCGATCTCAAGCACGTTGAACATCGCCGACATGCGTTCTGGTCCGTGTGGAGCGTGTTCGCGGCGGAAGGCCCGTATCGAAGGGATGCGGAGCGCCGCAAGGAAGCCTTTGCGGTGATGGACCGCTGGACACTCCTGTTCAAGAAACAACCGCGAGGCTTCTGGGATTTTCTGGCCGTCCTGGAGGCCGTGAACTGGGTGGTCGCAGCAGGATCGGCCCCCGATGCGGTGTCAACGTATCTGGAGCGTCTGCGCCCGTCCACGAAGCAAACCTATTTCAAGGACAATCGGCCCAACGTATTCACCCAACAGGCGGCGACACTCTCGTTGATGGCCAAACTGTACGAAGCCGCCAGCCCGAACGATCCCGAGCCGGCCCAGTGGCGCACCCAAGTGCGGGAAGTAGTGGAACAGCTCCGGGCGAACCAGTGGTCGGGCGGCGCCTTTCCGTACGCCGTGGTCGCGGGACCGGGGCGCAACCTCGGCCCCGATCCGCATTATTTCAATTTCGACGCCACCTTTCTCGGCCGGTACTGGCAGCTCACCGGCGATCTCGTTGCGCTGGAAATGCTTCGACGTATGGCCGGTTACTCGCGCGCCGTGACGGTGTGCGGGAAGATTCCCGCCGCCGCTTCGCACTGGGTGAAGCAGGGGTGGTGCAATCTCAATCCGGCAACCCATCAGGGCCCCTTCCACGCCCCGGAGATACTCGCAACGCTGTCGCGCGACCCCCTGACCAAGGGTGTGGCCAATCTGCGACTGAGGAGCCCGTTCAGCGAATTTTGGACGTACTATGCCATGCTCTTCTGGGACCCGGACGTGCCGGTGCAGGCGGTGAGAGATCGCTGCGAGTTCGACCTCAATGACAACGGGCCGGCGCTTCGCGCCGGGACCTTCGACGTGGTCATGCCCTGCCGTGCCTGGACGGATTCCACCTTCGCCGTCACCATGTCCTCGGCCGAGCGGAACGACTTCGACGCGTACCTGTGCGCGTCATACCTGGGGCTTTATGAGACGAATATGACCTGGAAGCCCTATCCTGAGTCAAAGGAGGATCAGCCACTCTTCTGGCCCGAAGGAACGTTCTGCATGACGACCGATGTTCATCTTCCGTGCCATGCGTCGGTGGTGGGCCGGGACTGGATCGCGGCTGGCTGGCGGTTTACGCCGCGCCGCGCCCACAAGACCAGAATGACGGATACCAAATGCGCTCAGGACAGCCCGGCGGAGCGAATTGACCTCTGGTTCGCCGATCGCGCGGGTGCAGGCGGAGCGATTTCGCTTGAGGCGCTTGGAGAGACCGACGGGATGGAACCGCTGGGATGGCTTCGGTTCTCCGAGCCGCCGGAACCGACTGACAATGCGCGCATCTGGCGGGTGAAGTCACTGGCGTTCGAGATTGGAGGAGATTTGTTCACTCGGTTTGAACGGCTGCAACTGGAAGGCAAGCCCCTCAAGGACGGGCGAGAGGGGATGCGGTTATCTTTGGACCAACCCGGACCGCGTCCCCTTCAGCCCGGCACGCGGTTCCATTATACGCTGAGCGCCTGGCCGGAAGGAGGGCGGGGCTGGCGGATTACGGAGCCGCGATTCGCGGGATCGCTGGCTTCCGTCACGCTTCGCCGCGATTCGGACGAACGCGTCGTCCTGGTGTATAACCGCGGCGACAGCCCCGCGACGTATTCGCCTGAGCACGACATGCCGGCAGGATTCCTGTCGGGCGAAGCGGGGCGAGCCACAAGCGTCGTCGTGGATCAGGCGCAACCGGTTTCCCTGCCGCCTTACGCGCTGCTCGTGCTAATGGCAAGGTAGAGCATCTGGAGTTGCCTCGGATGACGAACGGCATGCCGCAAACGATGGTCGCCGCAGTCATGGCGTCGGTCATGCTGTGGCCGGCAACGGCCGCGCCGGGGGAGGAGCCCGCCATGTTGACGCCGACGGAAGTCTGGAGTGCCTACGATCCCGATGCGGGCGCCTTTGACGAGGAGGTTCTCAAGGAGTGGACGGACGGCGGCGCCGGGTACAAGGAAATGTACTTCTCGGCGTATGTCAACAACCAAGCTGTGCGTGTGTATGGCCTGTATGCCGCGCCGGATGGCGCCACGCGCGTCCCGGCGGTGATGCACCTGCATGGCGGCGGTCAGACCGTCAACAAGATGTGGCTGGAAACCTGGACGGCCCGCGGCTACGCGTGTCTGAGCTGCAACTACCACGGTGTTTGGGACAACCGCGACCGGTATACGCTCTATCCGGAAGCGTTGGAACAGGGCAACCACAAGCATAGCGCCAACAAGGCGATGGCAACCACGCCGACGGTGCGCGAATCGTCCTGGTACATCTGGTCGGCCGTGGCGCGCCGTGCCCTTTCCTACCTGCGGCAGCAACCGGCGGTGGACAAGGATCGCGTCGGCGCTTTCGGCGTCTCGATGGGCGGCACCACGATCTGGTCGTTCGCCATGGACCCGCGGTTGAAGGCGGTCTGCGCGGTCTATGGCTGCGGCTGGAACCGCT
>VGWG01000184.1 GCA_016873675.1 Lentisphaerota bacterium
GTTCTGACAGGGCACGGGAATGGAATTGAAGAAATCCCTCGGGGTGATCCATGTTTTCTGCATTGCAGCGGGTGCAATGATCAGTTCGGGGATCTTTGTGCTCCCCGGGCTCGCGTATGCGATGGCTGGTCCCGCGGTCGTGTTGTCATACTTGCTGGCCGGCGTGCTGGCCGCTACAGGACTGTTGAGCACGGCTGAGCTTGCCACGGCCATGCCGAAGGCGGGAAGCGACTATTACTTCATAACCCGGAGTGTGGGTCCGGCATTTGGCACGATTGCGGGTGTACTGAACTGGATCTCGTTCTCGCTCAAGAGCGCTTTTGCTCTGGTGGGGATGGCTGCATTGATCCGGCTTCTGGCCCCCATCGATATGCGCATCAGTGGCGTCATACTCGGAGTGGTGTTTGTGGGAATCAACCTGGTCGGGGTCAAAGAGGCGGCTCACCTTCAGGTCGCCCTTGTTCTCGGGCTCATGGCGCTGATGTTGGTCTACGTATTCTACGGGTTGCCTGTAATCAGTCTCGGGAACTACGAGCCATTTGCCCCGCGGGGAATGGGTGCCGTATTCTCGACGGCCGGCTTGGTCTTCGTGTCCTACGGAGGACTGCTCAAGGTGGCGAGTCTTGCCGAAGAGGTGCGGAACCCTGGGCACACCATTCCGGCCGGGATGATTCTGGCACTGGTCCTGGTAGGTATCTGCTATGCCATGATGGTCGCCGTGACAGTGGGCGTCGTCACGCCCGAGGTCCTGAGCGGCACCCTCACCCCAATCGCCGATGGTGCTCTTGTTGTAATGGGCAGGGCTGGAGGAATCGCCATGGCCATTGCGGCTTCTCTGGCATTTCTCACGACGGCCAATGCCGGAATCCTTGCGGGTTCCCGCTACTTGCTAGCCCTCAGCCGAGACGGCATGCTGCCGCAATCGGTTGGAAATGTCGGCGTACGCTTCCATACCCCCCATGTCGCCATCCTTGCGACAGGCGCCCTCGTGATCCTGCCGCTCTTCCTTGATCTCCATATTCTGGTGGAGTCTGCGTCCATCGGACTGATACTGACGAACATGTTTTCGCTCCTCTCGGTGATTATTCTGCGGGAGAGCCGGTTGCAGAATTATCGCCCGGTTTTCCGCGCACCGCTCTATCCCTGGCTGCAGATTGCCGGTTTGATCGGCTTTGCCTTTTTGCTTCTGCAGATGCGCGAAGAAGCGTTCGTCATCAGCGCAGCGTTGGCAATCATAGGCTTCTCCGTTTACTGGTTCTATGGACGTTCTCAGGTCGAGCATGAATCTGCCATTCTTCACGTTCTCCAGCGGCTTACGCCTCGACAACTGGTCCATGGCACACTTGAGGCGGAACTCAAGGAGATCGTCCGCGAACGTGACGAGATCGTTGCGGACCGCTTCGACGAAATGACCGAGAAGTGCCCGGTTCTTGATCTGCAGGGCACGATGCCCCGAGATGAGTTCTTCGCTAGAGTTGCGGATGCCATGTCCCCCCGGCTGGGAGTGCCCAGCGCGACGCTGCTACATCTCCTGATCAAGCGTGAAGAAGGGAGCTCCACGGTCCTTACTACACACCTGGCGATTCCGCACATCATTATCGAAGACTCCACACCTTTCGGAATGCTCATCGCGCGGTGCAAGCCCGGCATCCATTTCGGCGAGGGGGCTACAGAGGTACATACTGTGATTGTGCTTGCGGGACCGATTCAGGAACGCAATTTTCACTTGCGATGCCTGGCGGCTATTGCTCAAGTCGTTCAGGCGGATGACTTTACTATGCGATGGCTTGCCGCGCCCGGGGAACAAGCTCTTCGGGATCTATTCGTCCTTTCGCGACGCCACCGAGGATAACCGGTGCGGCGCAGGTGCAGGCAGTTCGAACCCTGATACAGCACGGAGAACCACATCGTCAGAACAAGGCGGTGGAACACTACGGCGCGTTCCGCGCCGAGGTTCACCGCCGCCGTTCGCATGGAGACAACGAGATGACTCGATTCTGGACATGCCATTGGCAGTTTCGTTTCTGGCGACCCGACATCAACACTGAAGGCCAGCCAGTTACGGCCTCCGGGAGTAACAGTTTCCGCAAGCGCGGTGTGTCGGTCGGCGACTCGGTGTACATTATCTCTCTCAGTGCCGGCCAACTTTACATTGGCGGCCGGATGGCCGTGAAGCAGATCGTATCCCGACAGGAGGCGCTCACACTCCTAAACCGCGACAACCTGTATGATGCGAGAGAATGGATTGTCGATCCCGAGGAATCAGGGACACTTCTTCACCTACATCGTCGGCTCTCACCCGCGTTGACGAGGCAACTCCGCTTCGTGTCGGGTCCAAACAAGAAGGAGCCGTGTTTCGTCTCCGACACAGATCTCGACAACCAGGCGACGCGGGGCGTCCGCCAGATCAGTCTTGAGTCCGCTACGCTTCTGGACAGGATTATCGACGTCTCGGATCGGCTGCCCAAGACCGGCCAGATCATCACAGTGACAGAGGATATGCTTCGCGACGCCAAGGCGTCGGAGCGCCCAAGTGGGGTCGAAAGTGAGTACTCCGCGATTCCGGAAGAAGTAGATGTGACGGCCCCGCTCTACGAGGGTGCCGTCAGAAGAATCGCCGTCAATGCCTACGAGCGAAGCAGTGCGGCACGGGAAAAGTGCATCCTTCACTACGGATGCCGCTGCGCAGCGTGTGGCCTGACACTGGCAGAGAAGTACGGAGAATCCGCACAGGGACTAATCCACGTTCATCACGTCCGCCAATTGTCGGACGTGAATGCCAAGTATCAGGTTGACCCGGTGCAAGACCTTCGGCCAGTTTGCCCAACGTGCCATGCCATCATCCACACGCGGACACCCCCGTTCACCGTTGAGGAAGTCACGGCCATGATCGACGAAACAAAGAACAATGCGAACCAAGCGGTGGTGGGTACGTCGCTTCGCGCCGCCCCACACCGCTGACGTTCCTCACATCCCCACCGCCACCCAGTCATTCGTCCCGGCCCCGAACGCCTTGTACACCTTCTTCACCGCGCCCGTGACCACCAGTTCGTCGCCGACCCAGCGCGGCAGCGCCCGCGTCGGCGCGTTCGTGCCCGTGATCTGCGGTGCCGGGGCGTCGGTCAGGCTCATCCGTCCGCCCGCGCCCAGCCGCCACAGGCCCCGGCCCGCGACATTCGTCGCGGCCGCCAGCCACGAG
>VGWG01000185.1 GCA_016873675.1 Lentisphaerota bacterium
GGTCTGGCTGGCCTATGAACTGGGAGGCAGTTACGAAAATCTTCCTCCCACGCCCCTGGATCACGCCTGCCGGGACCGCCGGTGGTGCCGGGGAAATCTGCAGCATGCGTGGATGCTGACGGCGCACGGGCTCAATCCCATCAATCGCCTTCACCTGTTGATGGGTATTCTTTCCTATGTCGCCTCACCGCTCTGGCTGCTGTTTCTTGTGCTCGGGACGCTTCAGGGCTGGGTCGAAGCCGAATTTGGTCCGGGCCCGCGCTATGACTCCGATGTGGGGCTGTCGTCCTTTCTGGATATCGGCGGTGGACGGCTGGCCTTGCTGCTGTTTGCGATCGCGGTGACCCTGCTGACCTTGCCCAAGGCGCTGGCGGTGCTGCTGGTGCTTCGCGACCGAAAGCGGCGGCGGGAGTTCGGCGGCGGTGTGCGCGTGGTGATCGGCTGCGTGTTGGAGCATGCGCTCTCGGTGTTGCTGGCACCCGTGCAGATGATCTTTCACTCCCGTTTTGTGGCTGGGATCCTGATGGGGCGGGATGTGCCGTGGAATCCGCAGCAACGGGACGCGGCTGGCGGCGTGGACTGGGAGGGCATCATTAAGGCCTACGCGCCGCATACGGTGATCGGCGCCGTCTGGGCCGTTCTCGCGTGGCGGCTCAGCCCGACCCTCTTCTGGTGGCTCAGCCCGGTGACGTTCGGATTGATGGTGTGCATCCCTTTGTGTGTGGTCCTCAGCATGCCTGGCTTGGGCCGGCGGCTGCGGGCGCTCTCGCTCTTTGTCATCCCGGAAGAGACGAATCCGCCGTCGATGGTTTCGCATCTGGAGAAAAACCTGGAGAGCATCCATCATCGGTTGACGCCGTCGCCCTGGCTGGGCGAACAGTACGGAATCACTCAGGTCGTGATCGATCCTTATATCAATGCCGCGCACTGCTCCCTGTTGCGCGACAAGAACGCGCCGGGCGAGGCCGCGCACAAGCACCTGCTGGATCTAGCGGACACGCTGCTGGCGAAGGGGCCAGCGGCGCTGAATCGCAAGGAGCAAATGGTCCTGCTGAGAAACGCGCAGACCGTGACCGATCTACACGAGCGCGTCTGGTGTCTTCCAGAAGCAAAGCTGTCGCACTGGTGGCGCATGGCCATGCGCGACTACAACACCCTCCAAGATCGCCCGTTGACGGCCCTCTATCGGTGAGTCGACTCGGGCTCGCAACAGGGCCTGTGCGCCATTTCGTAGGTATGAGACAAGAAAGTGAGCCTTTCCGCGTATCCAGCCCCGTTATTTCGGGCAATATGGACTATATAAAATATTGCGCCGCAACTGTCTACAACAATCCTCAGAAAACGGGGGGGGTAGACAAGAGCGTGATTCCCTGCTACACTTCTCCCGGTCGTTTTGTGCGCGGTATGGTGCTGTGCAGAAAACGACGGGGCGTAGGCTGGTGCGTCATGCTTGCCCATGCTGGGCGGCGAGACGTTTCACTTTACAAAACGCCCCGCGACGCAAGCCGTCAGGCGCCGCGTTGCGGGGGGGGGGTTGCAAGAGCCTCAATCTAGCGACCAACACGAACCCTCGCCAAGCGAGGTTACCCTGGGAGGGGCCAAATGATCCGAAAGTTTCTGTGTGCGTCGATGCTTCTGATCGCGATGGGAACAACCGCGACGATGTTCGCCGCTGAACCCCTGAAGATCGCCGTGAGACAGGGCTCAGAATGGAAAGAACTCGACACCTGGACCGTGGCGCACGCGGCTGGTTTTCAGCCGCGCACGGAACCGGCGAAACTGAGCGTCTATGGCGGCGATCCGTCCCGCAAAGTCGAGGCTACGGGCTTTTTCCGCACTCAGAAGATCGGTGAGCGTTGGTGGCTGGTGGATCCTGAAGGCAATCTCTTCATAACAGTCGCGCTGGGTTGTGTCTATCCAGCCCACAACACCCCCAAGTCCGAGGCAGCCTTTGAAGCCAAATTCGGCAGCGACGAGAAATGGGCTGAACAGACGGTGGCGTTGATGTTGGAAAACGGTTTCAACGGCAGCGGCGCGTGGTCTAAAAACGCTTTGCTAGCCAAGGTGCCCAAGCGCATAGCCTACTGCCCGATTTGGGACTTCAAAAAGTCTTACAAAGGCGGGAAACGCCCCTTCCTCTTTGACCCCGAGTTTGAAACCTTTGCGATGGAACACGCCAAACAGTTGGCCGCCACGAAGGACGACCCGTGGCTGCTGGGGCACTTCTCCGATAACGAACTCGAGTTCTCCAAGAAGAACAGCAGGGTCCTCGAAGAATGTCTCGGCCAGCCCAAGGAGGACTACCGCTATGAGGCGGCGTGGAAGTGGCTGCAGGCGCGCAAGGGTGAGCAGGCCGATCCGAATGCAATTGCCCGCGAGGACCAGGAGGCGTTCGCTGCATTTGCGGATGAGTGGTACTTCGCCGTCGTCTCGAAGGCCATCAAGACGCACGATCCGAACCACCTGTATTTGGGCTGCCGGTTTTTCTCGGATAATCAGGGGAGCGCAAACCTCTTCCGCGCCGCCGGCAAATACGCAGATGTCGTTTCGCTAAATCTGTACGGGACGTGGACTCCGGACGATAAGAAAATGGCGAACTGGGCAGGGTGGTCTGGCAAGCCGTATATAATCAGCGAATTCTACGCCCGGGGCGAAGATTCAGGGCTGCCTAACACGACTGGTGCCGGATGGACGGTGAAAACACAAAAGGACCGCGGGCTTTACTATCAGAATTTATGCCTTGGGTTGCTGGAGTCCAAAGGGTGCGTCGGTTTTCACAACTTCCGTTACCAAGATAACGACCCGGACGACAAAAAAGTTGATCCTTCGAACAGAACCTCCAACAAAGGGATCGTGACGGCGTATTTCGATGAGTACCCGGAGTACCTGAAACCCATCAAGGAACTGAACCTGAATGTCTACGACTTGATCGACTGGATGGACAAGGGCGGGCGGGTGCATCCGTAGCCTGAGGCCTATCACTGGTCGATGTTTGCCAAGCCGACGATGCGATGCATTGCCCCCGCGCCCCTCTTCCGCCAATGTAATAGACTACGCCCGCCTGCGGGGGCAATCAGTGCATCTGCAACAGTTTCAGCAGACTCTCGTCAAGATGGTGTCCGTGCCATTCCTTGTACGC
>VGWG01000186.1 GCA_016873675.1 Lentisphaerota bacterium
GGATGCACAAATCTGCTCGATGGCGCAACGGGTTGGACGCTGAGTCCGACGCGTGTTGAAGGTGCGCCCGGCCAACCGCCAAACCGCGCTTGGTACGAGACGACCGCTGTTCCGGGCCGGGCATTCTTCAGGCTGAAAGCGGATCTGAAGCCCTGATTTCATATTTGGCGCGAAGATCAGAGTCCGCATCATCCAAGCTGCATCCCAGGATGTTCGATAGCGGCGTCAGCCTGGAGCCGGCCTGCCCCCAGGCCGGCAGGCGCCGGGGTTTGCCAATGGCCGGGGTGAGGGCACCCCGGCTCCAGGCCTGACGGCCCGCGCCGAGCGCTGTTCGATATCGGCGTCAGCCTGGAGCCGGCCTGCCCCCAGGCCGGCAGGTGACGGGGTTTGCCAATGGCTGGGGTGAGGGCACCCCGGCTACAGAATGAGGCTGCATCACCACGCGACATGCTTCACAAGCTGACACGAACAACGACGGGACTCGGTGAAGAATAGGGCTGCCCTTCCAAAACCCCGCGTAGTGCAGGCGGCCCGCCTGCAGATTGTGTAAGCATGACTGGCATTGCAGGCGGGACGCCTGCACCACTGTGTGTCTGTTCAGGTTTCTGCACGAGCCTCTTACCGTGGCACGGGCATCTTGCCCGTGTTTCACGGGCGGGATGCCCGTGCCACGAGAGGTTTTGCAAGCGCCTCCAGACCCTAGAACTTCCGGCTCAAGAACAGGCTGCACTCCCCGCCTTTGAGGTCGAAATCAACCGTGTCCGGCCCCACGCTCAGACTCACGTCGCGGCTCAGCCACTCGTACCCCAGACTGGCGCCAACGTGCCAATGCTCGCTGATCAGGTAGGTCGCACCGGCCGACAACAAAACGCCCGGCACAAAACGCGTCGTCTTGTTCTTATGCGAGCGAGAACCCAGCGAAGACGACCGGCCCGTCTCATACAGGGTCACCGTCTCCGTACGGTATACACGCGCTTCGACATACTCCAGAACAAATTGCGGCGCGAGATACAGACTTAGACGCTCCGTGAGCGGTCGCGTAAAGGTCGGCCCCGCCTCGCCGCGCAGCCGCCAGATCCGTCCGTCAATCCGGGCGGTGTCGCGCACAACACCCCGCGTGGGGGCTGACACATCATACTCCAGCGGGAGGATGGGGTTGTCGGTGTCGCCGGGGAGCGTCGAGTACTCACCCCAGTACCCACCTGCTCCATAGCCATAGGAACCCAGCTCGGGCTGCCAGCCCCGATCACCAAAGAAGTCAAAGTAGGTGTAGGCCAGATTCTCGCGAACGACGTCTTGATCGGTTGAACGAATGTTGTGCATCGTCTTCGTCTTCGGGAACCAGGTCAGCCCGACGAGCAGATCGAGGTCCACGTTCCGTTCTTCCCAAGTATGCAGCCAGCGACTGGCCGAAACGTTGATGCCGTTCCGCGGCAGATTCTCATCAATGCCGTCCAGAGAGCTTCTCGGCGCACCGTCGGTCCGCATGCCCATATCCCGGTGGAACGTCAGCGTATGGTTGTCCGCATCATACTGATCGGGGCTGGTATAGTGCCAGTAGTGCGTGGAATAGGGATTGGCGGGGTCCCCGCCGGGCCTTTCGCCGCTCTCTTCATCGGGGAAGACGTAACCGTCATCGAAGTTCCAGTCGGCCACACCCGGCCGACCCACCACAGGTCCGCTCATCTCGCCGGGGGGCGGTTTTCCCGCCCACCGCGGGTTGCCCGAGCGCGGGAGCAGCGACCGGTAGTACGACGGCGCGGAACCGCGCACCTCCATGTCGCGCCCCCACTGGTGCACCCAGCCGGCCCGAACGCGCCAGACGTCCCTGCGCGGCGCCTCGCTCACCTCTTCACCCTGCCCGGTAGCGACCGTCACCCAAACCGCAGCAGCCGTCAGGATCGTGTACGATGTCTTCATAGTGTGCCTCATCCTGTGTTACTTGCGAGCTTTCCAACTGAAATCCTGACCCGCCTTGCTGGCGGTCACCTTGGTCTTCACCGTGCGGCTGCGCGGTGAACACGTACCTCCCGACAGCGCAGGCGTAACGGTGCCCTTCCACCCGGACGGCACAACCACGGCATAGTTCCCGTTGGCGTCGGTCTGTGTCGTGCCGCCCCCGTTGGAGAGAACCACTGTGACACCGGCAACCCCGATCTTGGTTCCGGATCGCGTCACCCGGCCCGAAATCACGGGACCAGCAGCCGTCACCACGCGCGGAGGCTCCTCGGCGGCAACCTTGTTCACACCCATCCCGCCAGCCTGGGCGAAAATCCAGTTCGTGGCGACGACACGGTCCACAACAGTCGTCCAACTGCTGCGTCCCCACAATTCGATGTTGGTGCTGATGACTGCGGATTGGCCCGGATGCAGCGCCCCTCCCGGAACAGCGGCGTTAAACGCGGCGCTCAAATCCAGATAGTACCACCCGGGCTGATCGGGTGTGGTCTGTACATCCAGGCCCGTCGGGAAACGCAGACGGTGATATTTGTTGCTCTGCACCTCATACCACAGCGGCGCCGCCAGCGACTTCATCGATTCCGTGGCATTGCTCACCGTGAGCGTGCCGTACCATGAATCCCTACGTGGATTGTAAACCCAAGCCACGCGGTAAAAGAGGTTGCTGACATCACTGTAGTCGTCGTCAATGATCGTCCCCGTAGCTCGGCCATCATTGATCAGGACGCTCCCCGTGGCATTGGTCAGTATCAAGAACAACGTCTCGTTTGACTCGATGTTGAGGTCGCCGTTGACCATCACCTCAATGAAGTAGTTTGTCGTGCCCTGATAAAATACCAGCGTTCCACTCGTCACCACATAGTCGTTGTCCGCCGTGGTGGCCGTTCCGTTGATGACATAATACTCGACACTGTGCACGCTTTCACCGTCAACAACCTCGCTGGAAAGTGTCACAGGGAAAACGAGGTTGGTCGTGCCGACGTTTCCTTCGATGACGGAATTAGAACTGACCGACACAAGTGTGTAGGCAAAGACCTGATTGGTTGAAACCAGTTGGTCCGGACCGTAATCACCGGCAAGGCCGATGTTCACGATGCTTCCGGGGCTAACGATTTTGCAGCGATATTTGAAAACGGCTTCGG
>VGWG01000187.1 GCA_016873675.1 Lentisphaerota bacterium
TCTCGGTCAGCCCCGCCGCCGTGTAGGTGAAGGTGTTGGTCAGGCATGCGCCGGCGGGATCGGTGATGCGGCGGATGACGCCATCGCCCCAACTGAAGGTCTTGATGAGTTCGATGGTCCGGCTCGTGATCGCGCCATCGCTGCCTCTGATCGCGCTGGTGGTAGCCCGCTCGCTGCGGACATCGTTCCAGAGGGTTGTTTCCTCCTCCTGCATCAAGACCGTGACGCCGTCGCCGGTCTGCAGGACCCAGTTCTCGGAATCGGCCTCGTAGGCGAAGTCATAGACGGTGGTGCGCGAACCCATGAGGCGCGTGACCCGGAGTTTGCGCAGGGAGCCGGGTTCGGGATTGACGAACGACCAGCTTTCAAAGGGTGCGGCATTCGGGTCGATGCGATAGCACCCGTTGGTATCCTTGCCGCCCGCGAGGATCATGGCGGATCGCGTGTAGAATTGGATCGCATAGCTGGTGTTGTTGGTAGCGACGATATCGGCGAGCCGTGTGGGCAAGAGCACCTGACGCAGAATCTGGTTGGAGTCGCGGATGACCTCCACGCCCATGTCCTCGTAGGTCTCTTCACGTCCGGCCACGGTGCGATGGCTGACGAGTTGCATGTACTGCGCGGAGGTCTTGAACGCATTAAACCGGTAGCGGTCGCCATCGCCGGTATAGAGGTCATAGTAGGCGGGATTGGCGAGGGTGGCCCAGCCGTTGGCATCCACCATGAAGAGGCGGAGTTTCATGACCCAGGCATCGCCAAAGACCGGCACGCCAATGGACTCGCCGTCCTTGAAATTCACGGCAAACGGGATGCCCGCGCTTTCGACGAGGGTCACTTGCCGGGGGGCTCCATCGCGGGTCCGCTCATGGGAGATCCCCGTCATGGCATAGCCGACCACGAAATTGAGGGCTTGGGGCGTATAGATGGATTCCGTGAGCTGATTCTCGCCCATCCGAAACAGCGCCGACTTCACGGAACTGCCGGGGCGTAGCGCGCCCGCATTGATCTTGACCCAGGCGCAGCCCAAGCCCACCGCACTCGGGGAAGAGGAATCAGAACATGGGTCACATGACTTGCCGCTGGTATTCTCTACGCATTTTCGGTTAGCCAGATATTCGTTTACCGCACCCCAACTGCCGCGTGGCGATGCTCCCCATGCCAGCACGCCAACCAAAGCCACCTGCAAGCCAAATCTGATTCCTGTACGCATCTGAAACCTCTCTCTATAATGCGGGCGAAAACCGCCCGCAACCCTCACCCCGACCCTCTCCCAGCGGGAGAGGGAGAACACCTTGTTCTGTCTTCTGTCTTCTCTACCGTTTCGCGAGCACTCGTTTGATCGCGGCTTGGGCCGCCGTGCGGAGTCGAATATCCGAATTGGATTCCAACGCGCGCAGCGCCGCCAGATCCGACTGATCGCCCAGAATGCCGACGCACGCCAGGGCGGAGACGCGGATCAAGACCGAGCCGTTGGTCATCTGGTGGCGGGCGTCGGGGAGGACGGCCTGCTCGCCCAGTTTTGCGCAAATCTGAAAGGCGGTGATTTTGGCAGGCTCCCCGTAATCGGGCGAGCGGACGAGGGCCAGGGCCGTGGCGGCAATCCGGGCTTTTTCGAAGCCGGGTTGGCCGGACTGGTTTGCGAGTGCAATCAGGGCGGTTCCGGGAATACTCCCCTGCTTCTCGGATGCGGCGGTCCAGAGCGTCTGGCGCGCCTGTTCTTGCAGCGCCAGCGGGGTGATGACGGCATAGACGGAGCCGAGGTGCTGGATGCAGTAATCGCGCCACACCGGATCATGGGCGGGGTCGTTGAACATCGCGATCAGACGGGCCGGGAGGTCGGCGGGCATGACCGTCTGCATCTTGAGGGCGTTCACCACGTCATTCTTCAGCGCGTTGCGCTCTGCAGAAGACGCCGGATCTTCGCCGGATTTGCGGTCGAGCAAGCCGTACAACGCCTGAACCTCGTCGGGCAACAACTCCTTGGACAAGGCGCGAACCGCCTGGAGCCGTGCCGCATGGGAAGGCACCGTTTCAGAACCGGTCGCCCGTCCGGTACTGTGGCCCAGCACCAGGGCAAGGGTCATGCCGGACGCGGCGGACGCGACGGACGCGGCGGACGCCGGGTCCTCGGCGGCACGGGCAAGCGAGGTCTGGCCGATGACGAGGGTCATCAGCACCGAAAAAGCCATCCGGATCGCACGCATTGCAGGCGTTGCACGCATTGTCTGGCTCATCGGGTGCCTCCGATGTACACGGTATCCTGATAGATCTGCGTTGTATGGCAGACCGATGTAAATGACGCGGCGGATTGAAGCATCTGGTAGGTGCAGACGCCGCTTTCGTCGAAGTCGGCCGCCGTCAGGGTCATGTCGAGCGTGCCATCGAGGAAGGTGACGCCGCCGACGAAGATATGAAGCTTCACAAGCAGATCGGCGGGAACCGTGCCGAGCTGCAGGCGCACCTCGACCCTGCGACTTCCATCGGAGAAGGTTTCCAGCACGCGGAAATAGCTGCCGTTATCGCCAGAGATCGCGACGATCTTCGCGCTGTCCAGGACAGGGCCATCCGCTCCGAGGCGGGCGACCATGTAAAGCGGCTTGTCTGAGGGATGCATCACGGTAAAGCGTGTGCCCCCGCTCACGAGATTGGTTGCTGTGAGACTGAGCAGACTATCGGCGACGATCACGGAATCGGTGGTGATGCCGGGGCAGTCCCATGTGCGGGGCTGGCCGGTGACGCAGGCCGCTTCCCGCCCATTGAAGGCGCCGGTCACGACCCGGACCGCCAGGGTTCCGTTGGTGACCCCGTTCGCATTGCTGCAAACGCCGGACACCGTGAACAGGCCAGCCTGATCGAAGGCATACGGGACGGGGCTGCCCACGGTTGCGACAATGTTGGTGACCTCGTTGGTGGCGGCATCCCAGAGGGTCAGGGTGACCGAGCCGGTGGTGGCGTCGGCTGGCCAGGCCGCGAGGCGCAGCGAACTGCCGGAGCGGAGGGCGAGGCCGTTGCTGAACGCATGGCCGACCAGGTTGAGGGGTTCCCATGCCACGGTGTTGGTGATCATGA
>VGWG01000188.1 GCA_016873675.1 Lentisphaerota bacterium
ATCTGCCAGCGCCGGCGCGATCTGTTTTGCCCCGATTGTGTCCGCAACTGCTCGCAGCAAGGCACGCCGTTATGAGCCTAGACCGCCACTACACTCAATCCCAGGCGGCGCGGTTGCTCGGGGTGTCAGTGTCCACGATCCGCCGGCATGTGCGCCGCGGCCGGCAGACTCAGGGCCGTGAGGGCATTTGGCCGGTTGCCACGATCTCGGGGCAACTCAGACTGATTCCGGAACGTGCGCTGCGGCGCTGGGTGACGCAAGCGTGAGTACCGATACCCTCTTCGATCTTGACCAGTACATCGCCGAAGCCGTGCGCCTGCCGACTGCGGCGGGGCATTTTACGGGTGAACTGCTGGCGGAACGGGAGCCGGCCAAGTATGCCGCTGCGGTGAGGCTTGTGGCGGCTGGTTTACCACGTATTCAGATCGCATCCACTCTTCACATCTCGCATCACACGCTGCTCGCCGTGATCCGCCGCGAAGGCGCCGCCATAGCCCAGGAGAAAGAAAGGCTCAAGCGGTTGGCCCTGTACGGTGCCGGCCTCTGCATGGAATCGATCCTCGATGACCTGGCGGACGAGGAGAAGCGCGCCAAGATGCTGCCGCGCGACAAGGCGTGGATCGCTGGCGTCCTGACCGACAAGGGCCTGGTCCTCGGTGGCGATGCGACCGTGATCCATGAAATCCGGTCGGCGCCGGATCACGAGGCGTTCAACCGTGCGATCGAGGCCGAGGGTGTCGAGGTCGGCCCGGCGGCAACCGGTTTAGGTGGGGAGACGCCCGGGCAAAAAGGGAGCGTGGAGCCGGGCGCCGACGAGCTGGCGGCGGTCGTCGAGGCGCCGAGCGGAGTGCCCGCGGCGCCGGCCGCGAGGCTGCTGACCGCGGGCCAGGTGCCGGCGATCGAGGGGGCAAAACATGATTAGCAGTCAGATCGGTTCGGCCCGATTCCACGCAGAAACGCGCGGGTGGGCGTCCGTGATGCCAGTCCTGATGCCAGTCGCCTCCCGATTCTCCCGCCTCGGGCGGTCGTCGAGGTCCGCGGTCGGCGTGGCGATCGGGCGCCTGGTCGGGCCTGCCCCCAGGGGGGGAGGGGGTCGCGCGCGGCCGGGGGCGGGGGGCCCGACGTGATGATGGATGCCCTCGCAGAAATTTTGTGAAAGGGGGTTCCCATGTACGTTCACGTCGAAAGGGAGGTGGCGGAGAAGCTGGGGTTGTCCCGGGCAACGATCCGTGCGGTCCGCGAGAAGGTGCTGGTCCGCGGCAGGGATTACGACCTGGAGGGTGGCGCCGTGAAGTACACGGATGCGGGACTGCAGAGAGTGGAGTTGGAGGTGGGTGCGAAAACCGCCGCGCCCAGCACCACGCCTTCCCCTGCTGAAAACCGCCGCGGGGGGGAGGGGCAGGATAGCCCCCCCCCTGCTTCGAAGGCGCCAGAGGGCACGCTACGTGATGATTTTTCTCCGCAGGAGGCCGTTGTGGTCCGGGGGTTCAGAAATCTGCGCCTGATTCAAGCTGAGATCGCCGGCCGCCTGGTGCGGGTGCGGGTGCGGAACAGTGTGAATTTCGTGAAGGGCATGCGGATCCCGGTCCGCCTGCTGAACGGAGACCTGTACGAGCTGGCGCGGCGGTGTCCGCGCTGGAGGGGTAGATGGTGAGAAAGGCTGACGACGAGAAGATCGAGGGATGGATCTGCCTGCATCGTAGTCTGCGGAAGCATCCGCGCTACGAGCAGTCGGCGTGGGTTCGCGTATGGGTGGATCTACTCCTGCACGCCCAGCACGCACCAACCCCCACCAAGTTTGGAGGGAAGGTGATCATTCTTCAACCTGGGCAACTCGTGACGGGAAGGAAGGCGACGGCAAAACGCCTCGGCCTGAATGAATTTCGCGTGGAGCGAATTCTCACAACGATGGAAAACGAACATCAGATTGCACAAGAGAAAACTCACACAAGTCGTTTGATCACAATCCTCAACTGGTGCGAGTACCAACACACCGCACAACCGAGTGCACAACCACCGCACAACCACCGCACAACCACCGCACAACCACCGCACAACCACCGCACACTTCTTAACAATGTTAACAATGAGAAGAATGGGAACAACGACAACACCGGGCGCGGCGCGGGTGAGGAGGATGCTGCTTTTCGGATCCTGATGGGATGTCCTTCGTTGGCCGGGATGAGTTACGAGCAGTACCGGCTGGTCAGGAGAGGGTACGAGGCGGCGTCGGTGAAGATTGACTGGCAAGCGGCGGCCCGGGCGGTGGTGGAGGACGCTGGCCTGGAGCCGGAGCCGATCTGGAAACCGGCACTGTTCTTGAAGTCTCGTCTGGGTCTATTTGTGAGGGAGGTGGAGCGAAAAAATACCCGCGCCGCGGACGAGGAGGGGCGATGGGAGGCGCCGCAGGATGCGCGTCTGCTGGCGATGAGGGCGGCGGCAAAACGAGGTTCCGATGGAGGGGAACAGAAGTGAAACAGAGTCGCGTGGGTGGATATGCCCCGGTTGCGGGGCGCGGAGTGAGGTGAGACTGACGCATGAAACTGCTGACTGACTTTGACCCGATGCCGTGGGGGAAGCACAAGGGAGTGCTGATGCAGGACGTGCCCGCATCGTATCTGCACTACTTGTGGATTACGGGCAAAGAGCATGACAAGCAGTGCCCAGTTGCGGCGTACATCCGGCGTAACCTAGCCGCGCTTCAACAGGAGCACCCCGATGGCATCTGGTAACGCCACAAGCGGCGAAATGAGACGCCATGAAGTAGAGCAATGACACATGATCTCCCTGATACCATACATCGGCGGAAAGCACCGAATCTCGGGCGTCGTCGCGGGACACCTGCGCGCCTCTGGCTGCGACACACTCGTTGACGTGTTCGGCGGATCAGCGGCGGTCACGCTCAACGCGGGATTCACGAAGCGGATCTACAACGACGCCGACGGGGATCTGGTCAACCTCTTCCGCGTCATCGCAGATCCGGCCACCCGGGCGCCGTTGCTTCACCGGCTGCGCTGG
>VGWG01000189.1 GCA_016873675.1 Lentisphaerota bacterium
CGTTCGGGTTTCAAGCGCTTCGACCTCAAGCTGGACGCCATGAGCTACCCGCCGGTGTCCGACGAACTCTGGGCCAGGCATCTCCGCACCGACCAGGTGGACATCATCGCCATGGGCAGGGCCGGTCCTGACGAGGCCCGCCTGGAAGACTACGTGGTCGGCGGTCTGGTGGACTTCGACGATATCTCCTACGATGCCCATGCCGACCTGTTGTACGATTTCGCCGGCCAGGTTGTCAGCCATCTTCAGTCCTACCTGAAGGACGAGAACGAGGTGCGCAAGGTTCTGCGCTGCTACCAGCGCGACATCGCCCGTTTTGTCCATGCGCAGATGCAGGAGCACTACTGGGAGGATGCCGCTGCCTACGAGGTGTGCGTCAGCAAGGGCTTCACCGAGCTAAAACCCAGCAGCGCGTACACCACCGATGCCAGCGCTCCGGTCATGGATTTCCGCGACTCGCCAAGAGACAAGAGCAACATGCCGAGGTACGTGTTCGCCGGCTTCAAAAAATGCCTGTATGACGCCGAGAAGTTTCATTCCGACCCGGAGCGCAAACTTGCCGTCATTTTGGAGCGCGACACCGAGAAATGGTTCCGGCCGAGAAAGGGTCAGTTCCAAATCTACTACCAGTCCGGCGCCGACCAGCCCGAGTACCAGCCCGACTTTGTGGCCGAGACGCCGTCGGCGATCTACATGCTCGAACCCAAGGACAAGAGCGAGCTTCAAGACGCCGCCGTTCAGGCCAAGAAAGAGGTTGCCGAGACCTGGTGCCGGAACGCCACGGCTCACGCGAAGATCCACGGAGGCAAGCCCTGGCAATACGTCCTCATTCCCCACGACGCCATCGCGGACAACATGACGCTTGACGGTCTTGCCCGGCAATTCGCCGCGAGGCCTTCAAGCATCTGAGGGCATTGGGGCCATCGGGTTTTCAAGCGCCTCAGTATTTCAACTGCGAGCCGCCGATGTATTCGCGGAGGATCGAGTAGCCGGGAACGGCGGTCTCGGGCAGGTCCACGAAGTTCTGCAGGAAGCCGGAGATGCGGCGCGCCTCCGCGAACTCGGGATCGGTCGCCTTGATCTGGTTGAGCAGGGGGATGGCCAGCGGCTTGAGCACGGCCAGCTCGTAATCGAGCGCCGAGTTGAACATGGCGTCGGCCCGGTTCTGAAAGGGGAAGATCCACCGCTTCTCGCCGTGCAGGACCGATGGCCAGCGCCGCAGCGTCGCGAGGGCGGAGTAGCCGCGGTGGGCGTTGTCCCGGACCATCCGCCGGATCAGGCGGTTGTCCGTGGTCGCGATGCGGCTGTTGCTGTCAATGCCGAGTTGCGTCAGCGCGCTCACGTACACCAGGAACTTGCGGGCCTCG
Organism: Lentisphaerota bacterium; assembly: GCA_016873675.1. Lineage (NCBI taxonomy): Bacteria > Pseudomonadati > Lentisphaerota > Lentisphaerota bacterium. The sequence goes on from VGWG01000189.1 coordinate 1,368, forward strand.
CCGATGTCGGCGGTGAGCTTCGGATTGAGGCAGTGAATCCCCTCCATGACGATGACCCCGGCGTCGGCGAGCCGGACCGGCTCGCTGCGGTCGTAGCCCTGCTTCTTCTTGAAGTCGAAGGCGCGCGGATGGATCTCGCGCCCGTCGAGCAGGGCGGCGATATCGCCGTTGAGCCGGCGCAGGTCCATGGATTCGATGTGCTCGTAATCGAGGTTGCCGCCGGCGTCGCGCGGATTGAGATCGTCGCCCACGAAATAATCGTCGGTCGAGATCAGCAACGGCTGCAGGCCGTTGACGCGCAGGTGCGTGCAAAGCCGCTTGGAGAAGGTGGTCTTGCCGGCGGAGGAGGGGCCGGCGACCAGAATCAGCCGGACCTCGCGCGGCCGTCCGGCGATCTGCGCGGCGATCCGGGCGAGCTTCTTCTCGTGCAGCGCCTCGGCGGTCTGGATGAAATCGTCAATGCCGTCGCGCCCAACCAGGAGGTTGAGACGCCCGACCGAGGTGACGCCGAGAATGCGCCCCCAGGCGATGTGCTCCTGATAGACGGCGAACAGCTTGGGGTTCGGCGACCAGTCGCCCAGCACCCGCGGGTTGGCGCGCATCGGCAGCCGCAACACCAGTCCGCTCTCGTAGGGGATCAGGTCGAACGGTTGCAGCAGGCCGGCGCGGTGGACGATCGGCTCCTGGGCGAGATCGAAGAACTGGCCGCAGCGAATGATCGCGACATAGGGCGGGTTGCGGTGATTCAGCAGATGGAGCTTGTCATACTGCCGGGACGATTCGAAGAGGCGAAGGGCGTCGGCATACGAGACAATGTCGTAATCCATGGGCGTGTCGGCCGCGATGAGCGCCTGCATCTCCGCCTTGACCCCGGCCACGTTGGCGACGGCATCGGCGCCGTCCGGCCAGTCGGCCGTGCAGAACAGGCCGTTGCCCATGGAGTGATGAACCCGGTAGGGCACGGACGGGAAGGCCGTGTGAAACGCCTTGCCGAGGAGGAAGCTCAACGACCAGCGGATGATCCGCCAGCCGTGGTTGTCCGCGGCCGTGAGGGGCGTGACCTGGGCGTGGGCGATCAGGGGGAAGCCCAGAGAGACGGCGTCGTTGTTGACCATCGCGCCGACGACCGGCAGGCCGTCGGCGGCGATCGGCGGCAGGACATCGCGCACGGGCGTCCCCGCGTCCACGTCGATGTCGGGTTGCCCGGGGAGTTCAATTCGGATGGAGCGCATAGGAACGGTGGCCTGTGGGGTTTTCAATCACGGCGTCGTTGTCACGGAGATTCAAAACAGCCTCCCCAGCATGTCCCGCGCGAGGGCGTCGAGCGGCTCGACCGGTCCGGGAAGATCGCGCAGACACGCGCAGGCGGCGGCGGTGAGGCTGGCGGCCTGCGCGCGCGCCTGGTCGGGTGTGAGGGTATGCAGGCAGGAGAGCTCGTTGGGCTTGCCGGGGCGGCCGTCGGGCGCGTCCAGGATGTCGTCAATGATCTGGAATGCGACGCCGAGGTGCGAGCCGAAGTCCCCGAGGCGATCCGTCAGTCCCGTGTCGGCGCCGGCGGCGATGGCGCCCATGCGGGCCGCCGCGCGAAAAAGAT
>VGWG01000190.1 GCA_016873675.1 Lentisphaerota bacterium
ATCGCCTCGAACTCAACCGAGCCATCAATCGTGCGGCAGTTCACAGAGAAGGTGGGTGTGATCAAAGGTGCTTTTGACGGAGGCCAGGTCACCATCCGCTCCAAGTTCATCCATCAGCGTCCCTTTGCGTTTTTTGTGGAGCCGCCCACCATTGAAGGGAAGGTCAAGACAGAGCTGGGCGACATCTTATTTGTTGTGAAGGAAAAAATCGGCCGTAAAGTAACGCGTCGGCGCATGGTCATTCTTCAAGTCAAGATTGCCGATGCCAATGGCAGATGCGCCATACCGCCACACCAGCACGCCTTCCAGCGTGACCTCTATAATATCGCGTTCCGTTTCGGCAACCGGTATTACGCTGACCTCTGGCATCCCATCATTTGGACCCATCTCTCCAAAACCGGACGGTTGATGGCGAATCTGGTTTTGCATCGAAAGAGTGTGTCTGAGCAGAAATCGCCTGATCCCGTGGTATTTCGTGCCGCACAGTTGGCTAGGTACAGAGATCATGACTTCCGGCGCACATGGTTTCCGAGCTTCTCTGATTCCTTCGCTGCCTTCTGCGCCTTCAAAGGGGAGTTGGGCGTTGCGGTGGCAGACCCGCTCGACACCATGCTCAAGATCATCTACAAGAGCGGCCCTGTGGACTGGAAGGCGGACCCGCCGGAAGAGTGGCAGGAGTATTTCAGCGAGAGCGATCAGGGAGGCTGGGGAATTGTCGAGATGACCATTGCGAAGGATGGCCCGAGCAAATGAGAATGAAGGAATCACGAAGGACCGGGTGGCGCGGCCGTGCCCGATGAGCGGCAGAGGGTGGGCGAGCGGGTCTTCGGCCGCATCAGCGGGCGGGACGCCCGCGCTCCCGTTTCTGGACGCGCCTTTTGCCAATATCCCATAAGCATGGGGAGATAGGACTGATTATGAAACTCACGAACTTCTTCACGGAATCGCCCCAGTGGCACGAGAGAATCGGCGGCATCCATGCCTTGCTTGAGCGGGTCAAGATGAGCGAGGAGCAATCCGGCGATGTGCTCCGTTTGCGAAAACTCAACCGGATCCTGTCGATTCACGCCTCAACCGCCATTGAGGGCAACAGGCTCACGGTCGAGCAGGTGACGGACGTGATCAACGGCAAACCGGTCTGGGGACCGGCAAAGGACATCACGGAGGTCCAGAATGCGTGGCAGGCTTACGATGAGATGGGCGGCTATTCTCCATGGCTTGTCCAAGACCTGCTGAGGGCGCACGCCTCCATGACTCAAACGCTGGTCGGCGAGTCCGGGCAATTCCGTTCCGTCGGCGTCGCTGTCGTTCGGGGTGACGGCGTTATCATGCACCGGGGCGCGCCGCCGAAAAAAGTGCCCGTTCTCGTCGAACAGCTTTTGCGATGGGGGGAGACCTCCGAGGCGCACCCGCTCATCAAAAGCTCCGCCGTCCATTACATGATCGAGCACATACACCCTTTCCGCGACGGCAACGGTAGAATCGGACGCCTCTGGCAAACGGTTATTCTCTCAAAATGGAATCCGCTTTTCGCCTGGATGCCCATCGAAACCCTTGTCCATTACAATCAGGCACTCTACTACAAAGCCCTTCAGGAGTCCCATCGCGACGGTGTGGACTGCCGCCCGTTCATCGATTTCATGCTCGATGCCATTGAGAACTCGCTCTACAAGTATGTTGACCTCGCCACCGAGACGCAGAAAACAAAAGACTCGATGCTGAAAAACGCCACTGGTGTCCCAATAAATGTCCCAATAAATGTCCCGATAAACCCACTGGCAGAGAAGGTCTGTATATTATTGCGGGCCAACCCGAAAGCTACCATCGAGAAACTCGCGCTCACGCTGGGTGTGACAGACCGGACAATCAAACGTGCTCTTAAATCTCTCCAGGAGGCCGGTATCATCAGGCGCGTCGGTGCACGAAAAACGGGCCACTGGGAAATGATACGCAGCCTGTAGAAAAAAAGAAGGGACGCTCAGACGGCGTCCCCATCTCCTTCGACACTGACATCCGAAACCGGAACGGTCGATGAGGGTTTAAGTTTCGCACACTCCGGGTCGGATGTCAAACCCCGTTGAACCCCGTGAATGCCGGTTCGCGCCGTTGCGACTGATGATTCCGCTCGCCCTTTCCGCTGTGATCGAATACACTGAAAGCATGCTTTTTGAACGACAACGTCTGTTGCTCGCCTTGGTGGCCGCGAACGGGGGAAAACTCAACCGAGTCGACCTCCAAAAGCTCCTTTTCCTTTATACCCAGACATGCGAGCAGGCACCCAGCTATGAGTTTGTCCCTTTCAAGAAGGGCGCCTATTCGTTCACTGCGGTTGCGGACAAGGCCAAGCTGACGCAGAAAGGGTTTCTGGCCGAAGGCGAGGATTGGCAACTGACCGAGTCCGGCGCAGGAGAGTCACGTACCCCTGCCGAGACGGCCCGCAAGGTTGATCTGTTTAGCGAACGCCGCCGGGGTCTGCGGGGCGACGCGCTGATCGCCAGCACGTACCGGTCGCACCCCTACTGGGCGACGCGCAGCCGTATCGCGGGCGATGTGCTGCAGGGCGATTCCGCGGCGCTGGCGGCGATTGCCCGGGCCAAGCCCGGACGGGCTGTGGCCGGGCTCGCCTCGATCGGCTATGAGGGGCGCAGTCTGGAAGGGTACCTCAACACGTTGCTGAAGGCCGGCGTCTCGGTCCTGTGCGATGTCCGCAAGAACCCCCTGAGCCGCAAGTTCGGGTTCTCCAAGAAGACGCTTTCGCATGCCTGCGCCGAACTGGACATCCGCTATGAGCACCTGCCGCAGTTGGGCATAGCGTCTGACGCCCGTAAGGATTTGAAAAGCCTGGCCGACTATCAGGCGCTGTTCAAGCAATACGAGCAGACGGTTCTGGCAAATGAGCCGGATGCGGTGAGTCAGATCGCCGCCTGGGTCGCGGGCGGCGCGTGTGTAGCCCT
>VGWG01000191.1 GCA_016873675.1 Lentisphaerota bacterium
TGGGGCACGGGGAACAGGATCGTCTCGGTCAGCAACGCGCCGAAAAGCTGGACCTTCTTCTGGTGGCATGATGGGCAGAACCAGCGCCCCTTGCACGAAAACGCGAGCAGGTACTCGTGCTTGCAGTGATCGCAGCGCACGCGGGCGAAGCCGCGTTCGAGGTCGCCGCAGTCCAGGAACTTGTTCACGACCTCGGGGATGATGGGGCGCAGGAATCCGTAGCACGGCTGATAGCGCTCCTCGTACGCCTCCAGGAACGCATCAAAATGCCCCGACAGACACTGCCAGAGCGGCGACTGCCGGGGCCGGCGCGGACGATAGACTTGCTCCACCATGCCGCCCAATGTACAAAAGAGGGTGTGTCATCTAACGGCACACCCCCTGAAATAGTTGGAGAAAAGAATGAAGGCAGGATCGAGGCCCCAGTATTACCGGATTCGGCGCATGGTTCAGATGGTGCGAGAGGGCGCCGAGACCGGCTATCTGGCGAACAGTAGCGACTTCATGAAGGAGTTCGAGGTGTCGCGCCGCACCGTGGCGCGGGATCTGGACTTCCTGCGCGATGAGGAGCGCGCCCCGCTCGCGTACGACGAGGCCCTGCACGGGTTCCGGCTCACCGACGAGACCTATGCCTTGCCGCCCGTGTCGATCACGCGCCGGGAGGCGTTCAGTTTCGGCCTTGCCCGCAAACTGCTCGCCCACTATGAGGGCACGCCGCTGCACATGGACATGCGCTCGGTGCTGGATAAGATCGCCGAGTCGTTGGCGGGCGATATCACCGTCGAACCCGCCTGGCTGAGCGAGCATGTGGGCGTCTTACCCGAGGACCGGGTACGGATCGATCCCGAGGTCTGGGCACGATTGGCGGGCTTTGTGGAGCGACGGGAGGCGCTCCGGGCCACATACCAGACCTTCGACGGGCGCGTTTCCGAGTACGTTCTACACCCGTATCATCTGCTCGCCTATCACGGAAACTGGTACGTGTTGGCCCTGAACACGGCCAAGGACCAGATCGCGACGTTCGCCCTGTCGCGGTTCCGCCAGATCGCTGCTACGGGGCATATCTTCACGCGTCCGGCGGACTTCAACGCCGAAACCTACGCCAAGCAAGCATTCGGGATTGTGGGCGGCGAGGCGCCGATCAAGGTTCGGTTGCTGTTCGAGTCAAAACTGGCTGTCTACATTACCGAACGGGACTGGCACCCCAGTCAGGAATTCCAGATGAATCCGGATGGACGCGTCGAGATGCGGCTGGAGACTACGGGCCGCAAGGAACTCGTGCGCTGGATCCTGTCCTGGATGCCGGATGTGAAGGTGCTGGAGCCGGAAAGTCTCCGGGATCGGATCGCGGAGAAACTGCGGGATGGACTCCGGGCTCAAGAATCCCGAAACACGCGCGCCTCGATGTCCAGCAGCCCGGCCACATGCAACAACTCGGCCGTCCAGTCGCCGTAGCAGCCGTGCTTTCCCCTCCTCGGTAGCCCGCGTGAACCGGTACAGATAGGGTTCGTCTGACCAAACGACCCCATCCGCAACCGCCACCAGTCGCATGTGGAGGTAACCGTCCTGCTCGCAAACCTCCAATTTCAACCCCTGATTCGTCAACTCGTGTTTGTGCGCGTTTTTCTTCATAACGTGTCCCTGTCGCTGTCGGTTGTTTTCTCTATGCGATGTCGCGATGCCCTGTCTATTTCGCCGTGGTGAACGACAAGGCAGGCAACCCATCTTTGTTAAAGAAGTTTGCCCACGCTTCCATGAGCGGGCAGGCGTAACTGATGGCGACGGGTTGCTTCACTTTTTCAGATGACACCACCACCGTGTTACCGTCAATCACGGCGTCAGCCCACACAGGCTTTCCATCCGCGCCGGCAATCGCAAACCCCTGTAGCTTACCCGGCTTGCCGTCTTTCCCGTTTTTGAACGCCAGTCCCTTCCCGACGTGATCGAACGAAACACTGTTTTACGGCTTGGCTGGCTGTCGGCTTGGCTGAGGAGCTGCCGATCGAGGAGGCGGCGCGGCGGGCCGTGCGGGCCGCCTCAATCTCCGTGACGCGCCCTGGTGCACAGGCGAGCATGCCGTTTCGTCATCGATCAGGTCATGCAAAATTGGAAGCAGATCGGTCGACGATTACGGCGACGACTACGGATTACGAGGAGAATCCCCCTCCCCATCGTCTACCGCTCTCGTCGCCCGTTATCGTCGGCCGATTCCCGCCTTTGGGCGGTAGCTGAGCAGCTAACGTGCTTTCAACTAACCGCAGAATATGCGAACATCACCCGCATCTGTGCACGTCAGGAGAAAATTTATGAAGAAGAACACCTCGACACCAGTCTGCACCTTTGATCCTCGTGTCGTGCCGGCGTCTGTTCCGGATTCCTGGCTCTCGCTTTCCCGGGAAATTGATTATACCCCGGCCGGATTCTACCTGCGTACCTGCCACAGCGTGCGGGATGGCTCCACGTTCGGGATCGAACTGCTGGATTCCAGGGGCAGCGTGGTCAACGCACAGCCTTCGAGTACCCCGGCTCTGACCGTGCTCCAGGGTAATGGCGCCCGTTTGGAATGCGTTTTCGGGGCGGGTGGCGCCTTGCGTCTGCGCGTGCGCGACGGCAAGGCACGGCTGGCGCTGCCACATCTCAAGAGCTACTGCCCGGTGATCTTCGCGCACAACGCCGACCGCATCCAAGTCTCGCTGACCTGGGTCAAAAGTCAGTTCGCCGTCACGCGCCTGGCCGGCCGCATGACGCTCGATGCGCCGTGGCAGGGCGAGCGGGTTGAGCGCGGCGTGATCGAACTGGTCCCGCGCAAGGGGGGGTGGGCGGAACTAGCCATTGAGGCCATGCAGTCCACCTGGCCGGCGACCTCGCACAGCGAGCCGTTTGACGACGTGGTGGCGCGGCGCGGGGCTGAATTCGCCGCTTTTCTAAAACCGTTTCCGGC
>VGWG01000192.1 GCA_016873675.1 Lentisphaerota bacterium
CGCGGCGGCGGGTACGGCTGATCAGCGGAGAGAACGTATGGAGCGCTTCGAGCGCCGTGATCAGGCCGACGCGATCATGATCCGCACAGGATTCGGCTTGAAGCACCTGCACCGACCTGCGGTAATGCGGATCGGAGTCAAAAACGGCACGCCCCCAAGGCGTCGCCTTGGCCTTCTCCAAAGCGGAGAGGGCCTGTGGCCGCCAGTCGCCCGCCGCACCGCGAACGGCGTTGACGGCTTGATTGACATACGGATTGGGCTCTGCCATCGCGGCGAAGGTTGCTTTATCCGGGACCCAGTCGGGCCGCAAGGTGTTTAGCAGGACGAACAAGTCGTCATTACCCAACTGAAGCGGTGTTGCGGTGAGGAACAAAACGGCCTTGGCATTCTTGCAGAAATAGCTGACAGCTTTGTGGCGGCATGTGGCCGTATTGCGGATGTGATGCGCTTCATCCACGATCACCAGGTCAAAACTCGGGGGCGGGGTCACATCTTTCAGCCCGGCGCGGCGAAAACGACCGGTCTCCCCCTCGTACAGTTTGCTGTCCAAGATCGAGTAAGGCACGATCACCCGTGATTTCTTAGGATCCAGATCACCTTGCTCGCGGTAATCATCAAGAAGCAGTTGAAGTGATCGGCTGTCCAGGTGTTCAAACCGTTCAGAAAACCGCTTCATTTCCGAAAGCCATTTCTGCTCGGCGACAAGCGGCTTCGGACAGATGATGAGGACCGATTCGAGAGAGGCGCGTGCCGCCAGTTCGCGCAGAATGAGGCCCGCCTCGATCGTTTTGCCAACGCCGACGCTGTCGGCGATCAAGAGCCGGGGACAATCGGAGCGGATGAATTTAATGACCGGCCGGAACTGGTAGGGGATGAAATCGATACGCGCCGCATTCAGTGAAAACAGCGAGGAGGCGCCGGGATGAACGACCTGGGCCGCCGTAAGAGCGGCCTGAAAGCGTTCCGCTGACACGGACTCAGCATTCTCTTCAGGAGACCCGGTGACAGCAAGAAGTTGTGACGCGTAGAACGATTGGCGCTGCCCGTTGTGCAAAACCTCGTAGCGATCCTCGGGCCGGCCGGGCAAGCGGGAGAGAATCGCCACGATCTGCGCCGGATCTGAACGCAACATGACGAGGTCACCCGGCTTGAAAACGCCAACGGGGTCAGGTGGCGGCGCGGGCTCATCCGGGCAAATGGGAGCGTGTTCCGCCTGCGGCGCGAGCGCGGCGGGCGGGGCACCGGGTCGCAGCGTCAGGTTCTTCAGGTTCTCGATTTCGGTGCCAAGCGCATCATCGGGAGCGAGAATATTGACAAGCCGTTGCACGGTATCAAAGTCGCGATAGACGTAACCGCTCAGATCTTCGCCGGCCCCCACATGCGCCCAGCGGTTGCGAACGGATTGCAGTTCCTTCAAATAATGGCGACCCTCGCCGGGAAGCGACATTTTATTGGCGATGTCCCACCAATTCTCGTCCAGAACACGGAGCAGCGCGGCCAGATCCAAACTCTTGAGGTTACACACACACCGTTGCTTGACCCGTTGCGCCTGCTGGTAGGAAAGACACGGCAGAACCAGGTCGTCCCACCATGTCTCCGGTCTCATGTGTGTCAGCGTCACGGTCAGATAGTCTGTGAGGCAGTGGGCGAGCCCTTTCAGGATTACAGTCATCTGAGCTTCAACGGATCCTTGCAGCATTTTCGACTCCCGAGAGTTTGTGTGCTTTCAGGTAAAAGACTAGATAGCCACGGCACCAGTGCGACCGTGCCGCCCCCGGCCACACGGTACTGATTGGAGGCGTTAATGACCAGTGGATAAGGACAGATGCGGTGAAATGCTGTGTGGCACGAGGAGGAGAAGAAGAAAGAGAAGGCAGCAAAGGTTCTGCATTGGGATTCTCGTGGTTGTGGCAGGGGTGCGCGTGGTTGCTTGAGATGGCGCGATTGTAGCGCGTTGGAGATACAGGAACAAGGGGAAAGTGGCCCCGATGACCCAATCGCTTCATGATGAGAATTGCTGGTTCGGCCTCGACACGCACCATCGCGAGTGGTACCCTTGGATCGTCGCCGTGTCGCAGGCGCGCGTCCGCGCGCGCTACACAGGCGGCTATCTGCGGGACACCTGGAACGAGCCGGCGCCGTTGTGGCGCCGACGGTGAAGGTGTCGATGCGCACGGCAAACCAGCGAAGGAGGGCAAACCGGTGATACGTTCAAAGGATGCGTTCTGGAAGATAATGGGTGTCTTGTTGATCGCCGTTCTCGTGGCGTGTGTCGGCGCCGTTGGAACGCCGATTTTTCTGGCGTTTGGGGCGTTGTTGGACTGGCTGACGCCGTTGTCGCTGTTTCAGGGGGTGATCGTCGCCATCGGCTCGACACTGACGATGATGATCGGGATGCACTTCGGCAGAATCGGCCAGAGTCGGTCGTACAGAGAGTACGAGGACGAGGACGATGATGATGATTGGATGGAGGGGGACGATGTGTTCGATCTGCCATCCGCCCGCCCGTCAGCGCCCAAGATCAGCCGCAATGGGCCGTGCCCCTGCGGAAGCGGCAAGAAGTACAAGAAATGCTGCGGTCAGGCGGCGTAGATAGACATCAGGCGTTGGTCTCGCAGACGCCGAACCACAGCCGGCGCTGGTGCGTGGTGATCGTGACCATGTAGAAGAAGGGGTCGCGGTAGTCGTGGTTGAAACAGCGGCGCAGCATGCTGTGCTGAAACGCCCCGTGAACGGGGCGCACAGGACCACCCCCCCCCCGTCCTGTGCGTGGTGTTCACACCGCGCTCTCCCACGCCGCTCATCCCGCGCCCCCCGTTTCCGTACAGGCGCGCCCGTAGAGCCCGTAAACCAGGCGGTCAAGCTCGGCCTCAAGAGC
>VGWG01000193.1 GCA_016873675.1 Lentisphaerota bacterium
TTTTACCGGTTTTCACTGTGTTTCCGGGGGGTTCTGGATTGTCGGCGGGACTCTCTTCGGATCAGAAGGTTGCAGGTTCAAATCCTGCCGGGCGCGCCACTCAAAGCCGAGGCTCCTGCAACCCCCTGAACGCGCTCAAGGCCCGTTTTGCGTAGTCAAAGCGGGAGATGAGGTCGGAGCCGGCACGGTTTTCGACGGCGGTGATGAGGGAGCGGTTGGACTCAAAACTTCTCACGGTTTGAAGTATGCCATTGCTCCAGCCGGAAATCAAGTCGCTATTGGGCAAATACGAATAGTGAGCCACAGAGAGCACAGAGAACACAGAGGAAGTAACGGAGTGGAAGCGGCCCAAGGAGTCATAGCCGTAGCCCACGGAATAGTCGGAGCCGAGCGACAGGCCGGAGGGGCGGCCGAGGGCGTCCTGGGTGCGGGTCAGGACGTTGGTCTGGCCGGCGGCGATGATGGTTTCGGCGGTGAGGGCGAGCGTGGCGGGGTCGTAGGCGAAGTGGTGCGCAGACAGGAATGTCTGCGCGTCCGAGACTGCCTCAGTTTGCCCCAGTCCCCCTCCCAAACACAGCAAGACCTTGCGCTCTTCTCCATGTGCCTGCGGCGCGGCGAGACGCCGATGCCCTACCGGTGCGGGGCGCATTCCCATCTCCCTCGCGTCAGCGCCTTTTCAGCTTGCCCTGAATGACTTTCTTGGCCTCTTCTTTGACCGCAGGCTCTCTCAGTCCCTCAAGATGCCGATTGGAACCAACAATCTGGTACTCCCCATCCACTTTTGAAAGAAACAAAAGATATTCCTTATCTTGTGGAAGTGTCTCAGGTTGCCCTCGCCATTTTCTGATGCCGGTGATCTTGACGACTTTGACCGCTTCACCCTTTAGAATTTCAGACACTTCAACTGTGGCGGCACCTTTTCCGGTCTCTATGATCTTACCCACGACGATCAGTTCCGACTTTTCAACCAACTCCTCAGTTTGCCAGGGCGCTGCCGAGAGTCCCCACGCCACATTGTCGGCGAAGAACATCACGCCGGTAATTAGCATTGCGATGAGCGACTTCTGCATTGTCATTCTCCATTTCTAACAATCCCGTCAGGGAATGAAGATTTCGGCGTTGACGAGCGTGATGTTGTTCTGCTTGGAGTTGCGCGCCTGGTGGCGCAAAATCTCAAACAGGCAGTCGGCCTTCTTCCCCGCCGCGACCGGCGCCGTGAACTCCACCGTCTGGAAGTCGAAGAGCTTGACCCCCGGCAGGCTGCTGCGGAAATCCACATGGCCCGTAAAGGCCCGCCGCACCTCGACCTCGATCGGCTTGGCCGTGTAGTTGCGGATCCGCTGCGTAAAAACCTCGCGGTCGTCCCAGCCGGCGACCGAGCTGTTGACCTCGATGTTCACCGCGCCGTCATCCACCCGGCGGAACACGTCGGCGCCATGCACCCGCATCCAGATGTTATCGCGGGAGGCCCGCAGCTTGATCAGCTCGAAGATCACCTCCGGGTCGGGGCCGAGGTTGACCTCCACCTTGTCGCCGATGGGGATGTACTTCGTGGGCTGCTGCGCCAGGTACGAGAGGCCGTCGCGGCCGTTGAGACGGAAGACGCGGATCACGCCGTCCGGCAGCGGCGCGGAGCCGAGCTTGGAGGGCACGTCGTTCGTGAACAGATACATCCGCACCAGTTGATCGCCATACTGCGCCGGCCGGTAGCGGTACTGAATCTTGAACGGCACCCGCTCCGCCTCGATGGCCCGCAGCCGCTTGGACCAGCCGTTCGGAATTGTCTCCGCGCCGGGAATGCGGAAGATGAAATACTCGGAGAGCCCTTCCTTGATGATGGTCTTCGCCCGAAGCTCGTCTGCCGGCGCATCAGCAAGCTCCGAATCCACGGCTCCGGCTTCACGTTTCTCGTCCCAGTCGCCCACCATCTTGCGTGTTGCCCGCTGCCTGTATCCTTTGTATTCGGCTTCCTTCATGCCACTGACATCGTCCATCCCGATCCGCGCCAGTTGGGCGATCTTCTCGACCAGGTTGATCGTGCCCACCACCAGCCGCACCTGCGCCCCCTCGTAGTCCTCGCCGCTGTTGTTGGTCACCCGCACGAACCCCTCGAACCCCAGGGTCTTCTCCTCCGGGTCGCTCGTCAGCAGGTAGTCGGCGCTCCAGGTGATGCCGCTGGTGAAGTAGGTGATCTCCACGGCGGCGTCGCCGTCAAACTCGCTGATCACGTTCCAGGAGAGCATCTGCGGCTTGTCGTGCGGATAGGTCGTGTCCAGCAGGCTGAGCTTGTCGGCCCGGCTGAGAAACCGGATCTCGACCGACGAGGGGTCGATCAGGGTGTTGGCCCACGAGAATTGCAGGCCGTTGAGCCCCTGCTTGAACGTCAGCGTGCGCATCTCGCGCACCAGCGTCAGGTCCTCGCTGTTGTAGATGGTCAACTGCACCGTGTCGCGGCGCGGCACGGTGGAGAGGTCCACATTGCGGGCCTGCACGACGGCCGTCAGGACGGCCGCCAGCGCGCATGCCAGAATGGCTGGTTGGTGTGTCATGGAATGAAGATTTCGGCGTTGACGAGCGTGATGTTGTTCTGCTTGGAGTTGCGCGCCTGGTGGCGCAGGATCTCAAACATACAGTCGGCCTGCTTCCCCGCCGCCACCGGGGCCGTGAACTCCGTCGTCTGGAAGTCGAAGAGCTTGACGCCGGGCAGGCTGCTGCGGAAGTCCACGTGTCCGGCGAAAGCCCGCCGCACCTCGACCTCGATCGGCTTGGCGGTGTAGTTGCGGATCCGCTGCGTGAAGACCTCGTGGTCGTCCCAACCGGCGACCGAA
>VGWG01000194.1 GCA_016873675.1 Lentisphaerota bacterium
TAGGGCAAGCTCACCGACGATCTGCGCGACAAGATCGTCGGCTGCGTCGCGAAAACCGTCCTGGAAGATCTGTATCTTCCCTTCAAGCCGAAGCGCCGGACCCGCGCCATGATCGCCCGTGAGCGAGGACTCGCCCCGCTCGCCGACCGCATTATGGCTCAGGCCGCTGCGGGCGATCCGGATACGGAAGCCCTCGCTTTCATCAACGCCGAAAAGGGCGTTGACTCGGTTGCCGCCGCCTGGGCTGGCGCGCGCGACATCGCCGCTGAAACCGTCGCCGAGAATGCCGACGTCCGCGGTTTTGTTCGCCGCGCGTTCGCCGAACGGGGAGACGTCGTCTCCGAGGTTGCCGATCCCAAGCCCGAGCAGCCCACGAAGTTCGAGCAGTACTACGACTTCCGCGAGCCGGTCGCCACCATTCCTTCGCACCGCTTCCTGGCCATCCGTCGGGGGCAGACCGAGAACGTCTTGCGGGTCAAGCTGGCCGTCGACGCCGAACCGCTTGTCCGCCGCATCGAGGACCTCTGCGCGCTCAACCCCGCCTCGCCGTTCGCTCCCCATCTGAAACTCGCCATTGACGACAGCTACAAGCGGCTGATCGCTCCCAGCGTCGAGATCGACGTCCTCGTCGATCTCAAACTGAAGGCCGACCGCGACGCTATCGCCATCTTCGGTGAGAATCTTCGCAACCTGCTGCTCCAGCCGCCGCTGGGTGACAAGAAGGTGATTGGCGTCGACCCCGGCTATCGCACGGGCTGCAAGTGCGCCGCCATTGATGCCACCGGAAAATTTATTGAGACCGTCACCCTCTATCCGTCGCAGGGCGACCGGGCCGCGATTGAGGCCCAGGTCGAGGTGTGCAAGTTGGTGGCCAAGCATCATCCCGCCGCCTTTGCCGTCGGCAACGGAACCGCCGGCCGTGAAACAGAGGCATTCGTCCGCCAGACCCTGAAGAAGGCGGGCCACCCGGAGATCGTCGTGGTTTCGGTCAATGAATCTGGCGCCTCGGTCTATTCCGCATCGGAGATTGCGCGCGACGAATTTCCTGACCTCGATCTGACCATCCGCGGCGCCATCTCCATTGGCCGCCGCCTGCAGGACCCGCTCGCCGAACTGGTGAAGATTGATCCCAAATCGATCGGCGTCGGTCAGTACCAGCACGACGTCCACCAGCCGCTGCTGGCGGACAAGTTGGACGAAATCGTCGTCTCGTGCGTGAACCATGTGGGTGTGGAGGTAAACACCGCTTCGGCGCCGTTGCTCGCCCGCGTGTCGGGGATCGGCCCGACACTGGCCAAGCGGCTGGTCGCGCATCGCGACACGCACGGTCCGTTCACGAGCCGCAAGGCGCTCTCCAAAGTGGCCGGTTTGGGTCCCAAGACCTTCGAACAGGCCGCAGGCTTTCTCCGCATCCATGGCGCGGCGAACCCGCTCGATGCTTCGGCGGTTCATCCAGAGCGTTACGCGCTGGTCGCTCAGATGGCCGCCGACAGCGGCGTTGCGCTCCAGGATCTGGTCGGCAATAGCGCGGCGATTGACGCGATTCCGCTCAAAAAATACCTATCCGACTCGGTCGGCGAGCCCACCCTGCGCGACATTATCGCTGAGTTGAAGAAACCGGGACGCGACCCGCGCGCGACGTTTGAACCGCCCAAATTTCTCGACACCGTAACCGAGATTGAGCATGTCAAACCGGGCATGGCTCTCGAAGGCGTGGTCACCAACGTCACCGCTTTCGGCGCGTTCGTGGACATCGGTGTCCATCAGGACGGACTCGTTCACCTCTCCCAGCTTTCCGACCGCTTCATTCGCGACCCCTCTGAGGTGGTCAAGGCGGGGGATCGGATACAGGTCAAAGTGCTCGACGTCGACATTGCACGCAAGCGCATCTCCCTCACCGCGCGCACCCGCACCGCCCCCGCCGCATCCGGTCCGAAGCCAACGGCCCCCAGTCCCAACCGGCCTGGTGCCCCTCGGCCCGCCGCATCCGGCCGACCCCCGCCGAACACCGGCTTTGCAGCCAACCCGTTTGCGAATCTGTAAGTTGTGCAAGAGCCACAGAGTCAGGCCAGATCGTCGGTTTTGCCTGCCAAGACAGCACCTGCCGGGTGATCCAATCTCTCGGGGATCAGTTGCGGGGGATCGTGTTTTTTGAATGTGTGTCGGCCAGATAGGCCAAGATCAACGCCTGCTGGGGTTGCTCGCGCAGCCATAGTTTCACTTCCTGCGCTTTTGCGTAGCTCCCCTCAAGGTGCCGTGCATACGTCTGTTCGATGGACTCCTGCACGCGCGATTGCCGGACGGCTTTCTGCCAATGAGTCGAGACGATATCGTGGAGGTTGTCGTGCAAATGCTTGGCTTTGATCGCGTCCCATTCGCCACGATCAAACCACACGCCACCACACGCGCCACAGTAGTCGATGGAGAACGACAGGCCATGACCCACGCGATAGGGGAGCAGCAAATGGCCGCATTGCGGGCAAATTTTAGCCTTGGGAGTCTCGGAGATCGTGATTGGAGTGGGCGTGTTAGTTTCTGGCAAGTCGGCGGCTTGCAGGGCTCGCCAGGCCACGTATTTGGCGCGATCAATCCAGACCCCGGCACACACGCTGCACGTGTGACCAGCTAAGCCAGGCATCAGGTCAACAATCGCCAGCGTGGGTTTCTGACACAGTGGGCATTGCATCGTTCGATCCGCCTTTCTGTTCGGGTGAACGTCCCCGCTGGCCGCCCGTTGTTTCCTGTATTTCAGATCGAGCGTCCGGTCAATATCCCGGTT
>VGWG01000195.1 GCA_016873675.1 Lentisphaerota bacterium
AGATTGAAGCGCGGCTCACCGAATTGCGTCAGATGATGATGATCAGTTGATGCCCTTTGTTTTCAGGCAATTATTCGAAAAGACGGAGCAAGACTTTACATAACATATATTATGCGACGTTATTGGTAGCCCCCTCAAATGTTCCTCTTACAGCTTCTTCAATGTCAGTTTCATCGCCGCCCGCGCTGATACCGGCATCGTTTTCCAACCCAGCGCGGATTTGATCTTGAGGTTTGAAACCACGTAGGACTCCGTCAGCTTTCGCAGCCTCTCGCTGTTGAGCGGCAGCCGCAACACGTCGCCGACCCGCGCCGCCAGCCTGATCCAGCCGGCCGGCACCCTCCAGATTCTGGCCGACTGACCCAATGTTTCGGCCATCAAAGAGATCAGCTCGTTCGTCGAGAGGGTCTCGTCATCGGCCACCTGGTAGATCCCGGACGCTCCTATTCCGGCCAGCAGCCCTTCGACCACCGCGCAGACGTTCTCGATCGAGGCGAACGAGCGCCGGTTGTCAAACCCGCCCAGCGGCCATGGCGCCCCTTTTTGCACGAGCGTGTACAACAGATTGAGATTCCCCTTGTTTCCCGGACCGTGAATCATGCAGGGTCGCAGAATCACGCCGCACAGGGCCAGAGGGTGTGCGGCGGCGGCCTCCCGGACGATCCGTTCCGCCTCCAGCTTGCTCTTTCCGTAGGGTGTCTGCGGGGCGGGCGCCGAGTCTTCCGTGAGCACGCCGTCAACCGCATCGGCGCACGCCTTGACAGAACTGAACAGGATGAATCGGATGGGGCGAGGCGGTGCGGCGTCCACAATCCGTCGCACGATTTTTTCGGTCAGCCCCGCGTTGATGTCGAAATAGCTTTGGGGGTCGGCGGTGCGCCGGGTGTCATGCGCTTTTCCCGCCAGATGCACCACCGCATCCACCTCGTCCCAAGGCACCCGCTCCAGATCCTTCCACGTAAACAGCCGCGCATACGCGCCTCCCGACGCGGGAGCGGCCCCGGCCACATCCAGCGCCCAGACTCCCCTGCCCCGCTCTGCCAGCCAGGCCGACAGGTGGGTCCCCACAAACCCAAAAGCCCCTGTAATTAACACCTGTCCCATGAGGTCCTCTTTCCATAATCGGATGCTATCGCCGTGGCACCCGTCAGGAAAATCACGGCATTGGCGGGATAGTCGAAAGTGGAGAAATGTGGCGAGTATAGCGCATTCATTCAGCCATGTAAAACCGATTTGGCCTTGCACGCGGGGGGCGGGTTGATTATAGTGGGGCGCCGTATGAACACGCCGCCTGACTCTTTGCGGATTTTGGGGATTGACGCGTCACTGCGATCAACCGGTCTGGGCATTGTCGAGGCGGAGGGATCGCGCATGAGATCCGTCTGGCACGGGCGGGTGCGCAACCCTGCGGCGCGTCCGCTGTCGGCCTGCCTGGTCGCCCTGGAGGATGCGGTCTGCGAGCAGATCGTATCCTGCCATCCTCAGGCAGCCGCCATCGAGGGCGTGTTCTTTTCCAAGAACATCCACACGACGCTGATCCTGGGTCATGCCCGCGGCGTGCTGATCGGTCAGTGTGCCCGCCATGGAATCCCGGTCTATGAATACGAGCCGCGCCGCGTCAAGCAGGCGGTGGTCGGCTTCGGAGGCGCAGTGAAGGGACAGATGCAGCGGATGGTGATGACCCTGCTGAACCTTCCCGAACTCCCGCAGGAGGACGAAGCCGATGCCCTCGCGCTCGCCATCTGCCACCTCCACAACCGCACGCGGCTCAAGCTTAGCGGCATCGAACCCCTGTGAGACTCCCCCACCACCCCACCCCGTGTCCCAACCCTGTGTTTCTGATCATCCACGTTCCGTAATCGCCCAACGATGAACATACCCAGACCATCCTGTTCCACCCCGCGCCGTGTGTGGCTCGACATCAGCCTCGACACCTTGCGCACCAATTACCGCCATATCGCCCGGGCCGTCTCGCCCTGCGCCGTGATGGCCGTGCTGAAGGCGAATGCCTACGGCCTCGGCGTGCGTCCGATCGCCGGGGCGCTCGCGCAAGAAGGGGTGGCCGCGTTCGGCATTGCCGAACCCCATGAGGCCTTCGCCCTGCTCGACCTCGGCATTCCGATCCACATTCTCGGCAGCGTGCTGCCCGACGAAATCCCGGAACTGGTCGCCGCGGACGTCGTGCTACCCGTCACCGACCTCGACACCGCCCGCGCGATCAGCCGCGAAGCGATCCGGCAGGGCCGCGCCGCCACCGTCCACTTCAAGGTCGATACCGGCATGGGACGGCTCGGCATACTCATCGGCGAGGCGGCGGAGACGATCCAGGCCGCGTGCCGCCTCCCCGGCTTGACTGCCGATGGCATTTACACGCACTTTCCCGTGGCGTATCAGGCCGGCAGCGCGTTTACGCGCGAACAGATCCGCCGTTTCACCGAGTTGCTGGATACCCTCTCCGCCGCCGGCCTGTGTTTTCCCAAACGCCACGTCGCCAACAGCGACGCGATCAACAACGTCCCGGAGGCCTTTCGTCCGCCGTTCAATCTCGTCCGGACGGGGATCAACCTGCACGGATCGTTTGACACCGAGGGGATGCGCGTGCTCGACCTCGCGCCCGTGCTGACGCTGAAGACCCGGCTGACCGCCACGCGCACGCTTCCGGCAGGCTCCACCATCGGCTACGGGCTCAGCTACCGTCTGCCTCAGGCCACGCGCGTCGGCACTATCTCAGCAGGCTATGCCGACGGGTTGCCGCTCGCCCTTTCCAACCGGG
>VGWG01000196.1 GCA_016873675.1 Lentisphaerota bacterium
GACGGACCTACCGTGCCTCCTGATGGGCGAAACGGCGGAAAGATAAACGGGAACGCGCCTGAAAAAGGCGGATCGGCTGCCGGAGAACTGGTGGCGAATATCAGCACGTGGGCGCTGATGCTGGCTCAGGGCGGCGATTGAAGGGGACAACGGGCTTGCGCTGCAAGAGGTTAGACAAGGATTGCCTGTCCCCGAATGGCCCTCTCTCCAACGGCCCACCAGTGACCATCATCGCACACTTGTACGTTTCCAAAGGTTTCCTGAAATAGCTCGGGTTGCGCCGTGTGGATGGGCACCACCACAGCAGATTGAAAAGCAGTCCGTAGGCGTTGCAAGTCCTTGACCGAGGCGTGGCCGGAGGTGTGACATTTGTGCATGTGGACACCGCGATCTTCGAGCCACGCCAGCGCCATTTTGGTCTTTTCATCTGAAAGATACCCCTCCCACATCGAGTAGACCAGGCAGGCCCCTTGCAGGCATGCCGCGCTCTCCACGTCAATCTGCATACTGGGGCGAAACAACATCACGGAATGCTTGGCGGCAGCGGCTAGGTCCTCTGGGTATATGCGAGAGTGTTTGTACGTAGTCGAAAGTTCAAACTCCTGGTTGCGTATAATCCGCTGTTTCTGAAACTTCGGCAGAAAGACGCGCATGCCCGCCCAGTCTGCCTGTGGCAAGTTCTGATTCCCGGTGGCATTGAGAATATGCGCGGTATACATGTCGACAATGAATTGCCGACCGGTCTGTTTGGCGGCGCGAAACACGGTCACGAGCCGATCAATATTCTGACCCGAACACCAGACCAGCGGCATTCCCGGGGTGTTACGGAAAATCTGTACAAGGTCTTTCTCCAGATCCAATTCCGTTTGAAAGCCCTCATCGGTCCCCTGCCGCTTGATGGTGGTGCCTTCCATGAGCAAGACGTTCACGTTTGGCGGCGGATGGGAAACCAGGCGCTCAAACAACTTGGCCTTGCGTCCATGCGCACGCAGATCCCCGGTGTAGAACAGGCCCTTGCCGTCGGCTTCTACGAGCACGGCGTAGCTGTCGTAGGCCGAATGGTCCATCAGGAACGGTGTTATCACGAAAGGACCGAGGGGTATCGGCTGACGGTCTACCAAGTGGATGACGTTGTCGAACGACCCGCCCGAGGGCGTAAAAACGGCGGACGCGGCCAAGATGCGTTCCGCCGCCTCGCCCATCAGGAAGGTTGTCGTTTTAGGTACACGATTAGCCAACCCGTAGTGATCCGCATGCGGATGGGAAATGATTATACCCAGCAGCGAAGGATCCTCTTTATCGAAACCCGATACAGCAGGTAGTTCGGCCTTGGCCGGATCATCAACGTCCAGTGGCATCCCGACATCGAGAACCAGTCGTTTGCCTTGCGACTCGATCTCGATGCAGGTCCCGCCGATTTGCTTCGCGCCACGATGAATACATACTTTCATTTCCGTGCCTTAATAATTCCCCGCCCGCCAGTAGCCAGTGTTGCACTGGCTACTGGCTGGCGGGGCCACATTCCTCGTTGTTTTTGCTAGCGATAACCCTTTGCATGGTACTTTCAAGCAGTCATCATCCAGAGTTCGGCTTCTGTGTCCCCAATCAAACCCCATCCACCGGACTGACTTTACTCTGGCTTCTTTAGTTCTACAAGTTTTTCTCTGCGTTACGTTGGTTGGAAGCCAACAACTGCGTGTTTCTGGCCGCGATAGGCCACTTCGTCGGACAACGTCTGGACGATTTCGGAATGGTTCCATTCGGCTGCTGGGCGGAAACGATAGCGAACCCACACGGCCTTCATGTCGCCAGGTGTGACATTTTCGATTCGGGCCACACGGTCCAAGCAGTCCCTGGGCGCTGGATTCTCCTGAACATCGAAGTACCGACGGTAGAGACACTGGCGGCCCTCGGGTGTCGGCATCTTGAACTGCACTTTCCATGCAAACCGGCGGAGGACTGCATGGTCGAGGTAGTCCAGCAGGTTGGTGCAGCAAAGCATGATTCCGCGGTGGTTCTCCATTTGGGTCAGGAGTTCGTTGGTCCGGGTGGTTTCCCAGGAGTGATGAGCGCGGCTACGGTCGATGAAGAAGGAATCGGCTTCGTCGAGCAGCAGGATGGCGTCCTCGTGGTTGGCCTGTTCAAAGGCCTCCCGGATGTTGTGCTCGGTGCCGCCCACGTACATGTTGAGCAGGTCGGAGGCGCGACGGATGATGAGTTCCTTGTCCAGGGATTGCGCCAGATACTGCGCAAAGGCGGTCTTGCCCGTCCCTGGCGGCCCCCAGAAGAGCAGATTGACGCCTGAACGCTCTCCGCTTTGGCTCGCCTGACAAGATCTGAGACCTGCCACGATGCCTTCGGCGGACACATCGGTGCAGACGGCCCCGGGATCATATTGAGACGCCAGTTCCATCAGTTTGCCATCAGCACCGCCGCCGGTGAGGCGTTCGTGGCTGGCAAGCAGTTCCCGAAGTGTGCCCAGCACGGCTGCTTTGTCGGTGGAGCCCACGGGGATGATCCGGGCGGTATTCGCCAGGGCGTTGGCGATACCGGCGGCGCCCACCCGGAATTTGCGGGCCATGTCCGCCACGTCCTCTGCCGTCACCAGGGGTTGCAGAACGCTCTCCCGCAGGTGTGACTGCCAGATTTCCTGGCGACGGCGTGC
>VGWG01000197.1 GCA_016873675.1 Lentisphaerota bacterium
GCGGACGTGTTCTTCGCCCGCCCGTACCACTCTTGGGAGCGCGGGACGAACGAGAACACCAACGGGTTGATTCGGCGCTTGTTCCCGAAGAGCGAGTCTTTCGCGGCGATGGGCGCGGCGGATCTGCACAGGATCGACATCTTTCTGAACGACCGCCCGCGTAAGTGCCTCGACTGGCAGACGCCGAGGGAGGTGATGAAAGCCTTCCTTGCCGCAGCCGCGTGAGCGGCGTCGGCCAGCAAAGGGTGATGCATGTTTCTCTCCCCCATCCCCCCGTCCGGCGGAATACCGCCGGACGGGGGGATGGGGGAGGCGGCCCTGCCGTGCCCTCGCGGCCTCTCCGCGGCCCCCGCCGACCGCCCTGCGCTTGCAAACGCCGCCGTCCTGTGTCAAAATGACCCCGTTTTCACACGAAGGAACGAATTCCCCGCCCGCCAGTAGCCAGTGTTGCACTGGCTACTGGCTGGCGGGGACTCTTTCAGACACGTCAGCAGGCGCTCGACGTTTTCAGGACGGGCGGTATGGCCCATCACGCCGAAACGCCAGACTTTGCCGGCCAGTGGGCCCAGACCCGCGCCGATTTCGATGCCGTGTTCCGTCAGCAAGCGGCTACGCACCGCCGCATCGTCCACGCCGGCTGGAATTTTCACGGCGTTCAGCATCGGCAGGCGATAGTCCGGCGCCACCAGCATGTGCATGCCCATGGCTGCCAGCCCGGCCACCAGTTGCTCGTGCGCGGCGCGATGCCGGGCATGAACCCGGTCCATCCCCTCCTGCAAAATCACCGACAGCGCGGCATGCAGGGCGTAGAGCATGTTGATCGGCGCCGTGTGATGGTAGGCGCGCTTGGCGCCCTGCCAGTAGTTGATGATCAGGCTGATGTCGAGATACCAGTTGGGCACCTTGGTCTTGCGGTTGCGCAGCTTCTCAATCGCCCGCGGCGAAAAACTGACCGGCGCCAGTCCGGGCGGGCAGGAGAGGCACTTCTGCGTGCCGCTGTAGAAGGCGTCCACGCCCCAGGCGTCGAGCTGGACAGGAATACCTCCCAGGCTGGTGACGCCATCGACCAGATAGAGGGCGTCGGAGCCTTTCAGCAGCGCGCCGATCTCCGCCACGGGATTGCACACGCCGGTTGACGTTTCCGCATGGACCATGGCAACGATCCGGTAACGGTTGTCCGCGAGTTTCGCGCGCACGGCATCGGGCAGCACCGGCGTACCCCATTCAAACTCAATCGTGTCAACCTGCGCACCCAGGCGCGTCGCGACATCCTGCATGCGCATGCCGAACACGCCGTTGATGAGCACCAGCACGCGATCTCCGGGCTCGATCAGGTTGACGAAGCAGGTCTCCATGCCGGCGGACCCCGTACCTGACATCGGCAGGGTGACTTCGTTTTTCGTCTGCATCACCTCTTGAAGCATGGCCTTGATCTCGTTCATCACGGCAATGAAGCGCGGGTCGAGATGTCCAACCGTCGGCAGCGCCAGCGCGGCGTAAACCGCCGGCGGCACACACGAAGGCCCCGGTCCCATCAGCAGCGTTTCCTTAATATCCTTCAGTGCATTCATGCGGAGTCTCCTTGTTTCAACTGCGCGACCACCTCGCGCAAGGCGTTATTGTCCCCTACGTTACCCGGAAACACGATCAAACTACCGCCGGGCCATTTGGCCTCGGCGCCCTGTCGCCAGACCGGTACGCCCGGCAGGATTTGCCCGAGCACCGTCGCCCGGCGGATGCCAAGCCCTTGCGTCGCCACGGCACTTGACGTGATCCCGCCTTTCCCAATAAGAAAACGCGGGCGTGTCTGCAAGCGCCGAACCAGCGAGACCAATGCCGTCGAAATGGCGGCAGACGGTTCCAGATTGGATTCCGATTGCATCCGACTCGTCAGCAGAACGTCCCGCGAGGTGTAGACGACGGCCGTGCGGCCCGCGCGCAGCGCGGACTCGACCAACGGCAGCACGCGGTCCGCTTCGGCATCACCGTTGCCGGCTGTCACCGCTCTGGCGCTGAACTCGACCCCCTCAACCGCTTCTGCCGTCAACAGACGGTCCAGTTGCGCCGTGGTCTTCGGAACATACGATCCGACGATGACCAGGATGCCGCTTCCGGTCGGATCCACAATCTCCTCGCCCGCCAGAAGCGGCCGCTCGGTGATGCCGCTGTACGAACGGACGAAGGAAGCGGCGGTCCGGAACAGGAACCTCCGGCCTCTGCGGCGCGCCCGGCGAATGCCTTCGGTCGCCACAGTCAGGTCATCGTACGACCGGGCATTGACGATCATGCGCCCCGAGGGAGAGCCGGCCTCAATGCGTGCCGCCACGGCGTAAGCGTCTCACCAACCGCATCTTCCTTTTAAACATCAGGTCGCCGATACTGGTTGCTTGAAAGGAGCAATCGGCATGAGCGAATCGAAAGAAGGATGGGCTGAACGTCGGGCGGCAACGCGGCGGGAGTGGGAGCGGATTATCGGGGAGTTCGAGGCAACCGGAATGACCGGGGCGGCGT
>VGWG01000198.1 GCA_016873675.1 Lentisphaerota bacterium
GTTAACATGAGTCTTGTGTGGGCATATGAGTGATATCCCCCCCGTTGCGATTTTTGGCTTTATCAGGCCGCATACCACGGCGCAGGTCTTCGCGCGTGTCCGTGAGGCTCGACCGAAGCGGCTGTTTCTCTGCCTGGACGCGCCGCGCCCGGAGCGTCCTGATGATTTGCCGAAATATCAGGAGGTGCGCGCGATCTTCGATCAGGTGGACTGGCCCTGCGAGGTGGCGCGGAATTATGCGGACTTGAATATGGGATGCAGGCGGCGGATGGGGTCGGGTATCTCCTGGGTGTTCGAGCAGGTGGAGGAGGCGATCCTGCTGGAGGATGACTGTGTGCCCGCTCCGACGTTCTTTCCGTTCTGTACAGAGCTGCTTGAGCGTTATCGTAGCGACATGCGGGTCGGGATGATCGCGGGGCATATCGAGCACCTGTTGCCGATCAAGAAGGACACCAGTTACTATTTTGACCGGATGCCGACGATCTGGGGGTGGGCGACCTGGCGGCGTGCGTGGGCGCGTTTCGATGCCGAGCTTTCGGACTGGCCGCGGTTACGCGACACGTCCTTTCTTGAAACGGTCTTTCCTGGGAAACGCGGGCGGCGGCGTGTGGCCAGCTACTTTGAGGCAGTCCATGCCGGAAAGGCCAACTCATGGGCGACGGCCTGGTGGCTGACCTGCCTGCGCGAGAGCTACCTGTGTGCGCATCCGAGCGTGAACCAGGTCACAAACATCGGTTTCGGTAGCGATTCGGCCCATAACGCGCGCCGTTCATGCTGGCACAATCAGCCGGTACCCCCCATGGCTTTTCCTCTCATCCATCCGCGTGAGGTCGCGCCGGATCTGGCTGAGGAGCGTCGGCTGGTCAACTATTTCTATGGCGGGATGTCGTTGCCGGAGCGGGCCGTACGCCGAGGGCTGCGCATGGTCGGCAGTGCGTGGCGACAGGCCCTGCGGAGCTGAGGCCATGAACGTCCTCTTTCTCTCACAGGCGCGGCAGATCGAAGATCAGGGGAGCTACCACCGTGCGTTTATGGAACTGCATGCACGGGGCCGGATTGCGTCTTACCGCAACATCCCTTATCTTGGGGTGGCGCGCGAGCGGGGCTGGCCGCAGCTCTGGCGGGATGTAATCGGACATTGTTCCGATGTGCCGACGGATCTCGTGTTCTTTCAGTTTTACCACGGAGGGGGCGTCGAAAGCGCGGCTGCCTGTGTGCATCAGCTCAGGGCGTTGAAGCACGTTCCGTTGGTGGCGGTCAGCAGCGGCGATCTGTTTTCGGCCTCGGCTTGGGTACGGCCGCCGCCGCGGCCCTTTGCGGAGCTTTCCGTCGCGGCCGACGTCACCTTCATGACGTGCATGGGGTCTGTCGCCGAGTTCCTGCGCCGGCAAGGTGCGCGGCGGCTGACCCTGTTGCCCCACGGTTATCCGACCGACCTATTTCCGCCGCAGCCAGCCAGCCCGGTTAACGATGTCGAGTTTGACGTGGTGATGGTGGCCTCGCGTGGCCGTATCCTGAATCCGTTCATGTATACGACATGGGGCGCCCTGCGGCGACAGCGGGTTGCCGACCGGCTTTTCCGCCGGTACGGCAAACGGTTCGCCCTGTTTGGCCACGGATGGAGAGGGCATCCGGCTTGGCAGGGCCCCGTCGAGTATCGTAAGCAGATCGAGGCATTCCGTCGCGGTCGGGTTGTGGTGGACGGTCCTCCCCCCTTCTCACAGGTATACTATGCATCCGACCGGCCCTTTTATGTGGCTGGTGCGGGCACGCCACTGGTTCAGTTCCACACGCCGAGATTTGAGGCGATCTTCAAACGTGACCTTCATGCCTCCTATATCGATCATGATG
This sequence comes from Lentisphaerota bacterium, assembly GCA_016873675.1. Lineage (NCBI taxonomy): Bacteria > Pseudomonadati > Lentisphaerota > Lentisphaerota bacterium. The sequence goes on from VGWG01000198.1 coordinate 1,852, forward strand.
CGGATACGGTCAAGGTCTGCGACTCCGTGCTGGCCATAGACGAGGCCGAGCTTCGGCGGCGTGTTGAGCAGACCGTACGGTTGGTCATGGGGCGGCACACGCTCGTGCATCGGGCGGAGACGATCATCAGGGCCTGTGAGGGGATTCAGGCGGGCAGGTCAGGCCCGGATGCTGGGAAGGCGGTCGAGGTGCCTCTGCCGTTGTTTCATGAGGATGCGGATGAATGTGAGGAGCGTCGGTCAGCGCTCGTAAACTGGGATGTGCCTGCATGAAACGCGTATTGTGGCTCTGCACATTTGATAACGTCGAGAAGATGCGGCATCTGAAGTGCTGGAGCATGCGCAGCTCCGGAGAGCGTGGACAATGGATTCCTAACCTGCTTTCGGCCTTCAGGGACGATTCCGAGTGGGAAGTCCACGTGGCGTCCAGCAGCAATTTCATGGTAAGCCCATATCAGTCGTGGGAAGACAAGGGAATCCGCTATCATTGTTATAAGTCTGGAATTCCAATAGTGGGACGGAACTGGCCCGCCCGTTTTCCGGTCGATCAGGCGACCCGTTTCTGGCTTAACCGGCGTCGGATTGCCCGGATCGTCAAGCGAGTTAAGCCGGATCTGATCCACCTGTTCGGTGTCGAGA
>VGWG01000199.1 GCA_016873675.1 Lentisphaerota bacterium
CTATTGCGTCGGCGGGGCTTTGCGCGATTCCCGGGCTGCCCGCCAGCGGCGGCGCCGTCGCCGCGTTGCGCGATGCCGGCGGCGATCTCTCCGCCCACCGCAGCCGGTTGCTGACCCCCGCGCTGGTGCGCCAGGCCGCCGTGATCGTTGCTCTCGCCAGCACCCATCGCGATCAGATCCGCGAAAACCACCCCGACGCCGGACAACGTCTCTTCCTCCTGCGATCCTTCGATGCCGCCGCTGCGGTCCACGACCGCGACATTGACGATCCTGTCGGCGCCGGCGCCGCCGCCTACCGCCTCTGCCGCGAACGGATCACCGCCGCCATCCCCGGTCTCGTGGAATTTCTGACCACGTTGTCCTGAGGGGAAGACCCCAGCGTCCGTTGGTCCCGCACACGAGGCTCAGCGGTCGTCCCAGAAAGTCTGTCGTCCCAGAAAGTCTGGACTTCGCCCCTTCCTACTGGTACATTACCTGCTGCTATTCACCTACAGGCGTGAGTCCGACGGAGGAGGATGCTCTATGAATGTTCATTCGATTGACAGGCATGAACTGAAACACGTTTTTTCCCGCCGAAGGACTGCTCTTCGCCCAGCTCTCCTAGCCGGTATCCTCGCCTTGCAACTTGGGCTGCGGACGGACGCCAGGGAACTCAACGAAATCGAAGCGATTATGAACGCTCCGAACGCTGAAGAACTGGCGACTCAATTGAACGCCATGATCCAAACGAGCGACCACACCGGCATCTGGACACTCAGCACCGGACAGACGGTCGATTTGCTTCGCGATAACTTCGGCGAGTGGATGAGTTATGCGAATCTCCCCGTAACCATGCGTCCGACTGTCGCCAGTGCCGCCGGCCAGATGCGGTCCCGCACTGCAGTCCCTACCCTGCTGAGATGGCTCCGCGACGAACAGGTCATGAAGGACGCCTACTTGCGCGAGTGCGTCCTTTACGCGCTTGGCCGGATCGGCGACTCGCGCGCGGCGGAAACCGTCAAGCCCTTTGAAACCCACGCCAACGAGTGGACCCGGTATTTCGCCAAGGAAGCCAGCGCCCGTATCGCCGGCCAGCCGGACACTCTTAAGCCGCGCTGGTCCAAGCCGAGAATGAACCTGATTTCGGTCAATCTGACCCAGATGTACGGACCTCTGGTGAAGGAGGTCTTCCAGGGCACGCTCTTCGAAACTCGCGACAAACAGTTGACCGACGAGTTGATCAATAAGGGTCTGATCTTCGACGACACTGGTGAGCCGCTTTATGATGTCGCCCTGCTGTGGTTCGTGACGCTGCGTCGAAGTTCGCCGCTCTTGATGTGGCGGCTCCACCACTTCGCCCGGCGCGGGGGGCAGGTGATTCTCGATGGGCAGTTTCTGTATTGGATCGAACAGGAATATGAAATGATCGGCGAAGGGGACGCGGCCATACGGGGCAAGCTGAAGCGGGAATACCGTTATCAACGGGGGCCATGGGATGAATTGTTTCCTGAGAAACTCGTCAAGAACCCCGTCTTTCCGCCGCTTGACGATCAAATGCCGATGTTCAAGGAGTTCTATTATGGCTATCGTCGGATTGGGCGCGGGGGCTGTTTGCTGATGTCGGAGAGCAACCACACGCTTGATGTCGCCATCAAGAATATCCCTCCGATCAAGCAGGTGCCGTACTGGAGCATTCCCAATGCGAATGTATTGCAGCGGGATATTCTCACTTGGCTCCGCGACGGTCCCGACCACCGGGCGGTGTCTATCGGATGGCGTAACGAACCGATCCCACCCAAAAACGAACTGATCAAACGCGCGATCTTTTTTGCCGGCGCCCCCGCCAAGGTGGTCGTGTCTCTTGTCCGACATCAGGAATCGGCGACGCCGATCATGCCCGAGGTGAAGCTGTTTACTCCAGACGGCCAGGAAGTCGCCTCGGTCACGGGCAAGAGCGTATCAGGCAAGGTGGGCGAATGGACGCTGCTGGATCTGGCGATGGATCTGCCGATCCTGACGCTTCCAGACCCCAATTACCGCCTGGAGATTGTTGCGCGTGACGCAAGCGGCAAGGTCCTGCACCGCATGGAGCGGTTGGTCGAGGTGCGCGGACGTTTCGAGATCGCCGTGGCGGGATGGCCGGCCATGATCGCCGGCGAGGCCCGCGTCCCGGCGAAGGTGCAGATCAAGGATGGGTCAACCGGCGCCTACCCCCCCTTGCGGGCGCGTCTGCGGCTCGTGAACGATGATTTAAACCAGGTCTACCGCATCTGGCAGGCGCCGTGGAACGGCCAGGATGACATCGCCCTGGATATGCTTCTTCCAGTCACCTTGCCGGCGGCGCAGTACAGCTTGCGCGTCGACTTGGTAGATGATAAGGATCAAATTTATGGCCGTCACGTCAAGCCGCTGGCCCGCCAGGCGATTTACGAGCAGCGCCGAATTTTCCAGTGGTCCGAATGGATACAGGCGGGGGTGGGGGCGATCG
>VGWG01000200.1 GCA_016873675.1 Lentisphaerota bacterium
AACCGGGAAAAGAGATCCTCGTTCGAATTGTCTCCATGCTGGTCGGATTGATCCGTAGCACATCCCCTGATCGTGTGCATGAGCCGGGAGCCGTCTACGAGCCGGATCGGCAAAGGGTGGGGGATTAAGATTAAGATTACGATTACGATTAGGAATTAACGACCTCATCAGAACTGCCATGCGCCCCGACCGCCTCCTGCAACTTTCCCCTTTTCAAGATGCCTGTAATCTGCTCTAATGGTTGCGGTTTGCTGGTCAGATGGGAGTGGAGGATTCCAATGGCGGAAGACGTACAGGGGATTGTCAAACAAAGCGCGTTCCTCGCCGATCGACACCGGCTGGACACGGTCACAACCAAGCCGGCTGCGAATTATACCGCAGCGGGCATATGCGCAATCATCGCCTTGCTGGTGTACGGACTGCTGGTCGCCTTGCAAGTGATGGATTTCCGGGCGTACCAGTTCCAGTGATGTGAGCGGTTGTGGCATGTTTAGAAAAATCCGCACGGTCAGCGCGGGCATTCTCGCTGCGCTTGCGTATGCTCCGGCGGCGATGACCCTTGCCGTCCTGTCGATCTCCTTTTTTGTGATTCAGCGGGTGGCTTCGGGCGTTGATTTCGTCGACGGAATTTCGTATGGCACGCTGCTGACCCACTGTTTCGGGCTTCACGCGCCGCTGCTTGCCCAGGGGTTTGGCTGGCAGGTGGTGACCTATCTGTTTCTTCACGGAAGCGGGCTGCATCTCGCCTTGAACATGCTTACCGTGCTGCTTTTTGGCGCCGGCCTGGAGATGGAAATTGGAAGCAGGCGGTTCTGGACTGTTTTTCTCGCAGGCGGAGCCATGGGCGGGTTGGTCTGGGTGGCGTGTGATGCGATCCAGCCGGCGCTGGCCGCAGCCTTCCCCGAGGTGGCGCGGGTGCTGGCTTTGCGAACGCAGCCGGGCGTCTATGGCACCTGCATCGGTGCCTCGGGCGGAGTCTTCGCCCTGATCGGCGCCTATGCCGCGTTGTTTCCCAGACGCGAGACGGTCGTGCTGCTGCTGGTGTTCCCGGTGCGGATGAGGGCGCGCACGCTGGCGGTGTTTCTCGGCCTGGCCACCATCATCGAAGCGGTCCTGCTGCGCTCGCAGATCGCCTACGCCGCCCATTTGGCGGGCGGCGTTGCAGGCTATCTCTACGGACTCGGCCTGTTGCGTCGGCGTGTCTTCTTCCGGGTGGCATGAAACTGACGCCTTTGGGCGCCCTGGCAGGGATCATGTGGATGAGTATTTTGCGTGAAAAGGAGTGCCACATCTCCTTCTTGCAGTTCGTGAAATACGGCCTGCTGGTGACCCCGCTAACCCTCGGCGCCGCGCTCCTCACGCTGGCGCTGGAAAGGGGCCTGTTCCGGTGAGCGAGGAATCGGTCTTCAGTCGGCGCTTCGACCCGGTTACTTGAATATGGCCCGCCGCTCGACCTGGCGCAGCACGACATACGTCGTCCATCCGAGTACAACGAGGCCGGCCAAAAAGGCCACGTAGGCGATGAACACGGGGATGCCGAAGGCCTTGGCCAGCATCGTTAATTCCGACATTCCGCCCATGCCGGCGATCACGTTGAGCGGCATGAAGACCACGTTGATCACCGTGAGGTGCTTCATCAACACGTTCAGATTGTTGCTCACAATCGATGCGCGCGCGTCCATCAGGCCGCCAAAGACATTGGCGTAAACCTGCGCCTGTTCCAGACACTGGGCATTTTCGATGGCCAGGTCGTCGACAAACTCGAGCATCTCCGGCGACAAGCCGTCGGTCTGGGCGTTCCTGGCATTGGTCTTCAGTCGCTCGATCACCCGGCCGTTGGCGCTGATCGCGTTGACGTAGTACACCAGGCTCTTCTCGATGGTGAACATCTGCAGCAACTGGCAGTTCTCCATGGACTTGACGAGCTTGGGCTCCAGTTCGCTGGCGATGTCGTTGATCACGTCAAGATGGGAAAAGAAGTGTGAAACGCACGCCGAAAGAATCCGCAGGAACAGCATCTGCAGATTCTGGACTTTGCTGAACGCGCGTCCTTCGAAGAGGGAAATATCATCGGGCGCGATCATGATCAGCTTGTCTTTGAACAGAAAGAGGCCGACGGAATTGATGCGAAACAGAAAGTTGTCCTTGGCGGTATAGCGCTTGGGGTGACGAAAGATCACGGCCAAGTGGTTGACATCGAGCTCCACGCGCGGCAGTTCGTCGCGGTCCAATGCCGACGTCAGGTTGTGCTCGTCGATCTGGAACTGGTTGTGTGCCGGGTATGCCCGGCTGCTTGTCGGTGCGCTACGCGAGCGTACCAGCTTTCTCAAACTGCTGCAATGGAAAACAGCATAACGGAAAACTGGGGCCGTTCAAAGAGCAAAGTCCGACCCCAGGCAGATAACGCCGAAGGGTAGCAGAAGGCAACTGTATCC
>VGWG01000201.1 GCA_016873675.1 Lentisphaerota bacterium
CGCGAACGCGACCCGGGTCGGCAAGCACCGTCAGGGGCGCCAGGTCGATCGCCGGGTGTTGATCCTTCACGGGCTGCAGGATCGTGGCCGAGAGGTCCGTGCAACTGCCGACGGGTTCGGCGATAATGATGTCCGCCTGCTGATCGATCAGTGATTTCACCGCGTTGATGAACCCGCCGAAATTGCAGCAAAAACAGCTTCCCGACACCTCTTGCACGCCCGCACCGGAGCGCGATAAGAAAGCCGTGTCAACCAAGTCCGGAGCCTGATCGTTGGTGACGAGGCCGACGGAGTGGCCACGTCCGGTCAACCGCCGGGCCGCCTCCCACAAGAGCGTCGTTTTGCCGGAACCCAGAAAGCCGCCAACGAGAATCAATTTCGTCTGCATGAAGGGTCCCCTTTGGATGATTCGGATTTCGGGTCGCTACAGTCACACGGGCTGGACCGCCCCCTCATGGCCGGTTCAAGCCAGCCGACGAAGAAACGGGAGGCCAGCACACCGCCGATCACCGGGGCCAGCACATAGACGTGGAAAAAACCGCCCACACGGTCGGGAAAGGCCGCGTCGCCCCATCCCATGGTCCAGGCCACCAGGCGAGGCCCGAGATCGCGCGCGGGGTTCAGCCCCGCCTGCGTGAGCGGTGCGACAAGGCAGATGATCGAGGTTACGGTCAGTCCGATGAAGACGGGAGCCAGCGCGTCATCCGGGCGTCCAACATTGCAGCCTTCCGTGAGGGCGAAGATCATGAGCACCAGCAGAAAGGTGCCGAGCGCCTCCGCGCCCATGGCCAGCGGAAGCGACACGACCGCGGTTCCGCCAGGCTGGGAATAGTATTCGCCGAACATCATGGCGGTCCGCACGGATTCCGACGACCCGCGCACGATCTGGTGGGCGTTCTCGTAAGCGGCAATGGATGGACCGAACAGCAGGTAGATCGCGAGCCCCGCCAGAATGGCTCCGGCGAACTGCGCGCACAGGTAACCCGGCAGCTTGCGATAGCGCATCCGGCCGCTGATGGCCATGGCCAAACTGACGGCCGGATTGAGATGCGCGCAGGAAAGATGCCGCGTGAGGTAGATGGCGAGTGTGACACCGATCCCCCACGCCAGCGCCACCTGCATCAATCCGTGATGAGCGCCGAATAGGACGGAAACCGCGACCGATCCGCAGCCAAAGAGAACGAGCACAAAGGTCCCCAACGCCTCGCCAATCAGATCACGGCCGGTCATAAGCAGTCCTCCTTGCATGTCGCGTTCACGTCTCGCATCCTGTTGCATCCGGACAGCAACAACCCTTTGAGCCTGTGCAGCGAGCGGCTCGGTATTCTGCGATCCGTTGTCTTCGAATAGATTTCAGATCCTTGCGCGAGACGATTACCGTCATGCCGTCAGTTGGAATCGTTGCGCACGCATACCTTCGTCTGCCGTTGATCAGGACAAGGCAGGCCCGGCAACATCCTGCCGATTTTCCAGATCGGTAGCACGCACATGGGATGGTGATTCCGGCTCTGTCGGCGACATCAATCAGATTCTTATCGGCATGTGCAATTGCGACGGTTTGCCCGTCAATGACAACGCTACCAATGCCCCCTGATGAAAGTTTGCCCGTGATAGATTTATCGGCGTGCTCCCGTCTGTTCATGAGCGATTCTCCTTGTTGATAATTGGTGCTGTTCAAGAGGCGTCAAGAATACCGAGCAAACCGTCGATCTGCGCGCGGTAGGTCCGGAGCGTTTCCGCCCAGCGATTCAGGCAAGTTCTTCCGTCTTGGGTCAGAGTGAAACGCCGCTTGGCAGGTCCGCTTTTTCCGCAATCCCAATCGGACGATACCAGTCCTTCTTTCTCCATTGATTTCAATGTCTTGTAGATACCGCTCGTGTCCGGCGGCGAATCTGCGAACACCTCTAACTTGGCGAGCTGCTGGACAAGGTCGTAGCCATGGGTTCCCGCGCGAGCCAGTATCGCCAAGACGACCGGGCGCAGCAATCGGTCGAGCGTCTTTCCCGAGCATGCACATTGGTTAAGTTCCATTATTGGACTATCTCCATTAGTCGCGGCAATTATAGATATGAATGAGCGCCCATGTCAAGCGGCCGATGACGGGGATCACAATTCTACAACTGGCGGCGAGAGGTTTTTTTTTCGTGGACGCGTCGTCCCCGCCGAAGAGAAAAGCTGAAAGCTAAAAGGCCTCCCATCACGGGAGGCCTTCGGGTTGGTGTTGACCCGGTTTACTCGATTTCGACCTTGACGGCTTCGACCGTGGGGGCTTCGACTGTGGGGGCTTCGACCTTGGGGGCTTCGACCTTGGGGGCTTCGACCTTGGGGGCTTCGGCCTTGCAGGCGACCGGGCACGTATTCGTCACGCCAGCTTTGCAGCAGGCGTCCTTCGGATCCGCATCCT
>VGWG01000202.1 GCA_016873675.1 Lentisphaerota bacterium
GTTCTCCGAGGAGCTGGGCGACCTGCTGGCGGCGGGCATGCCGCTGGGGTCGGCGCTCAACTGCCTCGCGTCGCACGGCAAGGAATCGGCGGGCGGGCGGATCGCCGCCGACCTGCGCGACCGGATCATCCGTGGCGAGTCGTTTTCCGACGCGCTGGCGGCCCACGCCGACAGCTTTCCGTCGCTGTACAGCAACATGATCCGCGCGGGCGAGGCCAGCGGCGCGCTGGCCGACGTGCTGCAGCGGCTGGTCGAGCATTACGAGCGCATGCTCTCGATGCGCGAGAAGATCTTCGCCGCGCTGGTCTATCCGGTGATCGTGCTGGTTTTCGGACTGATCACCGTGATCTTCGCCATGGTCAAGATCGTGCCGCAGTTTACCAGGATGTTCCAGCAGATGGGTCAGGTGCTCCCCCCGTCGACCCGCCTGCTGCTGGGCATGAGCCAGTTTGTGACCCGGTACGGGATTTTCACCGGGATCCTGATCGTTTTCGCCACTGTCCTGTTCTCGCGATACATCAAGACTCGGGGGGGGCGCCTGTGGTGGGACGGCATCAAGCTGCGCACGCCGCTGATCCGGGGCGTGGTCGCCAACGGCGTCTTCGCCAACTTCGCCCACACGCTGAAGACGCTGCTCGCCAATGGCGTCCACATTCTGGATGCGCTGCGCATCACCGAGAACACGGTCGGCAACGCGGTGATCGCCCGCGAGCTGGCCCACGCCCGTGAGCGGGTGACCGACGGCACGACGATCTCCGGCCCGCTGGCCGCGAGCAAGGTCTTTCCCGAGGTGATGACCGACATGCTCTCCATCGGCGAGCAGACCGGCGATATGCCCTCGGCGCTGCAGCACATCGGGCGGCGGTTCGAGACCGAGCTCGACCGCAATATCAAGCTCTTCACGGCCGCGCTCGAACCGATGCTGATCGTCCTCGTCGCGGGTGTCGTCGGCTTCGTGGCCGTCAGTATTCTGGAGGCTGTGTTTCAGGCCACCGGTTCGCTGGGAATCAAGTAAGGGGAAAAGCTGAAAAGCTGAAATGCTGAAATGCTGAAATGCTGAAAAAGGGAGGGATGAGATGAGCGTCACGCACAACACCACCCGCCGGGCGGGTTTCACACTGATCGAGATGCTGCTGGTCGTCACGATCATCGGCATTCTCGCGACCATGGCCGTCTTGAAGATCGGGGGGCAGGGCGAAGTAGCGCGGCGGGAGACCACGCGCGGCACGATCGCCACGATCAGCCAGGCGATCCAGATGTACGGGCTGAGTCACAGCGAGCTGCCCAATACCCTGGACGATTTGACGATTGCGCCCAGCGATGATGTCGAGGCCCCGCTGGACAAGAACAGCCTCGCGGATTCCTGGGGCCAGCCCATCCAGTACAAGAAGCTGAGCAAGGTCAAGTTCGAGCTCCGCTCCGGCGGCCCCGACAAGCAGGTCGGCACCGAGGACGACCTGACGAATTGAGGATTTCGCAAGGGTCGATACTATCGACATGATCGAAGCTATCGACATTATCGAATCGGAACCATGACCCACCCCTCCCATCCGCGCGGGTTTACGCTCATCGAGATGCTGCTGGTGGTGGCCATCATCGGCATCCTGGTCACGATGCTCGCCCCGCGTATGCAGATGATGGGCGGCCCGCGCGTGACCGCAGCCGCGCGGGTGCTGACGCAACTCACCCGCTATGCGCGGACCATGGCCCTGCTGAACCAAACCGAAACCGTGCTTCGCATCTCGGCGGACGGGCTGATCCGCGTCGATGTCGCGGGCCACGCGCCAGCGCCCGTCGACGCCGTTGACGCCGCCGACGCCGCCGCCACGTCTGCGGGCGGCGAGTTGCCCGTCACACCTGCGGACGATGCGGCGGACGAAGCGGCGACTGATGCGGCGGAGGACGGCGCGCCTCCCTCCCTCGGCGAGGCCGTGGCCGTGGAGCGGCGACTGGAAAACGTGACGGTCGTGTTTCTCGGCTATACCGACACGCTTTCTGAATTGCGGGTTCGCGACGCGGAGGCGGGGGCTTCCGAAACCGGCAGCGAGGTCCGCTTCCGCAGCAACGGAACCTGCCGGCCGCATCGCTATTCGCTCACCGACACGACCGGTGTCGAGGCGACGGTGACGGTCGACATCCTGGGCTTGGCGCGTGTGGAGACGGAAGGGGGCAAGCCATGATATCCTCCCTTTGGCGTTGGGCGTTGGGTTTCAGGTTTCAGTGTTCAGGTTTCAGGAAGACGCAACATCGTGTGGTTTTTCCTGACACCCGAAACCTGACACC
>VGWG01000203.1 GCA_016873675.1 Lentisphaerota bacterium
CAGTTATGACAGCACCGTTTTCAAGACCGGCAAGCCGCCGAAGGACTGGACACCGCTGACCTGCGGCGCCAGTCTTGTGTTCGGCGCAGCCGGCACGCTGCCATCGCATGGGTCCGCCATGCAGGCGGCGACACGCGTGGAGACGCCGGTGGATCGAGAGGCGGTTGTGAACGTCCAGCACGAAACCAAGTCGGGATTCGATATCACGGTCTGGGTCAACGATGTGAGCGTGTTCAAGCAGGGCAGAAACAACACCAAAGAGACCAAGCCCTTCACCCTTCGCAAGTCTGGAAACACGCTGATGGTAGAGTGCCGCTCTGCGGAGAACGCAGCCGTCAAGCCCGGGACGCTTAATTTGCAATTCAGCGGCGCCAAAGACGGCACGCCGATTGACGATCTGCTGTTCGACAGCGAAAATATCCCTGCTGGCCTCTGAACACAAGAAGCGGATACGATCGTGTTTGTTGGAGTGGTCTCCAAAGGAGTGTGCGTGCCGGGTAAGTCGGACATCGTAATCGTGGCGATCAACGCGCGGTACAGCCATTGCGCGTTCGGCGCGCGGACCCTGATGGCCAATCTCGGGCCGATGCAGAAGCGCGCCGAGATCATCGAGGCTGACGCCGACGTGCAGCCGTTCCAGCTTGCCGCCGCCGTGGCAGCGCGACGCCCGCAGATCGCCGGCTTTTCGGTCTATCTGTGGAATGCGGCGCGCGTCCGGGAAACGGCGCTGATCGTGCGGCGCGTGTCGCCACGCACGCAGATCGTGCTGGGCGGCCCCGAGATCGTGCCCGGTGATCACGCTCGCTGGGACGGCGTGGCCGATGCGCGGGTTACGGGCGAGGGAGAATCCGCCTTTCGCGCCTTGTGCGCCGAAGTGTTGAGTGGCGGGACGCTCTGCGGGACCGACGGCGCTGCGCGCACGGTCTGCGGCGCACCTGAGGAGCCACAGGGCGTGGCACTCCCCTACTCGCTGTACACCGCTGATGATCTGGCACGGCGAACCGTCTATGTCGAAAGTTCACGCGGCTGCCCCTGCGGTTGCGTATACTGCACCTCCGGTCGCACGCCGTTCAGATCTTTCGATCCCGCGCGCCTGGCGGAGGCGTTCGACAGCCTGATCGTGCGCGGCGCGCGCGCGTTCCGCTTTCTCGACCGGAGCTTCAATGCCGATGAGAATCATGCCTGCGCCATGCTCGATCTGTTTCTCGCCCGCCATCCGGGACGGTATCCGATTCATCTGGAAATCCTGCCGCGGCGCTTCGGCGACCGGTTGCGTCAAACCCTTGCCGCCTTTCCTCCCGGAACCCTCCATCTCGAGGTCGGCGTGCAGACGCTCAATCCCGCTGTTGCGCACCGAATCGGCCGCAGCCCGGATATCGAGCGTGTGATTGACGCGCTGGCCTTTCTCATTCGCGAGGCCCGCGCGACCGTCCACGCCGACCTGATATTCGGCCTTCCCGGCGAGGATGAGGCCTCATTCGCGGCGGGTTTCGATCGTCTCGTGCGTGAGCTCGACCCGCCCGAACTCCAGGTGAACCTGCTCAAAGGGCTTCCGGGAACGCCCCTCGCGGCACCCGGCTTTGCGCCCGAACTGGTGTTCAGTCCCAATCCCCCCTACGAGTTGCTCTGCAGCGACGTGCTGGATTTCAACACCGTCGTTCGCATGCAGGATTTCGCGCGGTGCTGGGATCTGGTCCACAACCGAGGACGATTCCCGGATGCCGTCCGCGCCATCCGGGCGCGCGACACGACCTCGCCGTACGCCTGTTATCGGGCGCTTTCCGAGCGCATTCTCGCCGCAGAGGGTCGCCTCTACGCGCTTGGCGCGCGCAAAATTGGAGAGCATCTCGATGCTTTTCTTCACGAACGCACACGCTGAATGACCCCACAACGGGGTGCGCAATATTGTACGTGCTTTTACCGTACGCGATGGTCTATACTATTCGCCCAATTCGTGCACGCTTGTGCATGAGTACTGGAACCGCGAAACCCCTGAGGAAGTCCGCCATGTCCAATCTGAATGAGTCCTTTGCCGTCGGCAAGCTTCTTTCACTCTGCGCCCTCGCCTGTTCGCTCCTGCTGGGAGCTGTCTCCGGAGTCTGTGCGGATGATCCTGCGGCCGCGCGGTTCCGGGGCCCGCCGACCTACGACTTCGGCGTGACCAACGTCACGTGGGAGGCCGCGACACCGGAGTACAGCTTCGTCACCTTCGACCTGTCCTGGTCCTATTCCTGGCGGCTGA
>VGWG01000204.1 GCA_016873675.1 Lentisphaerota bacterium
GCCGCGGTCAAGCGCGAGCGACACATCATCAACCGCAGCGACGACGCCGTCATCGGTGTCGAAGCGCACGGAGAGGTGTTCGATCTGGAGCAGGGGCGGCATCGGGCATCACTCCATGCGGGTTTTGGGTTTGGGGTCGAACGCATCGCGCAGCCCCTCGCCGATCAGCACGGCGAGGATCATGACGACAAACAGCGCGGATGAGGGGAAGACGACGAGCCACCAGGCTCCGCGGTGTGCCTGAGCCTGATTGAGGAGCTCGCCCCAACTGGGCGCGAGCGGCGGCAGGCCGAAGCCCAGAAAGTCCAGGGCCGAGAGGGCCGCGATGGCGCCGACGAGATTGAAGGGAAACAGGGTGATCAGCGGCGTGAGGGCGTTGGGGAGGATGTGGCGGAAGATAATGCGGAGCGGGCCAAGACCCTGGCAGCGGGCCGATTCGATGAACGGCCGGCCGCGGAGGCGGAGGAATTCGGCGCGCATGTAGGTGGAGATGCCAATCCAGTTGAAGAGGCCAAAGCAGATCAGCAGCAGCAGGAAGCTCCGGCCGAGGACCGAGCCGATCAGGATCATGATGTACAGGAAGGGGAGGGCCGACCAGATTTCGATCAGCCGCTGGCCGAACAGGTCCAGAAGGCCGCCGAAATATCCCTGTAGCGCCCCGATCACGAGGCCGATGCACATCGCCCAGACCACCAAGAGCGCGCCAAACAGCAGTCCGGTCCGAAGGCCGAACAGGACACGGGCCAGGACGTCCCGTCCCGAGCCGTCGACGCCCATCCAATGGCCGGGAACCGGTCGGTGTGGCCAGGATACAGGAGGGAATACGCAGGTGAAGCGGGCGTCGGCCCCGTTCCAGACGCCAGCAGCTTCGGCCGAATTGGACTGCAGCGCGTCGGCCACCACGGGTGCCAGGGATTCGGCCAGCGCCGTGTCGCTCCCGAAATGGCGGCCGAGGAGCATCGGCAGCGAACCCTCGGCGGCGGCCCGCTGCGCGTCGTCGGCGGCGATCTGCCGGGTCAGCGGCTTGAATGCGGCCGAGTCTGTGGCGCGGAGCGAGAGGCGCACGGTGGCCGGGGGCGTGTCACGCGGTTCGTACGCGGCGAGAGAAAAGACAGCCTGCATCCCTGACGCGCCTGCGTGGCGAAGCACAGCCTCGAACGCGGGCGCGGGACGGTTGTCAAAACGGATCCGGATCGCGGCGGACACCGCATCGGTCAGCAACCAGTGCTCGACGAGGACGGCGCCCTCGGCCTCGGCGAGGTCCGGGAAAAACGTCTCGCACGCGATCGGACGCGAGACCACCCCCTCGGGGGAAAGGTTGAAGCGGCCGATGCGGGGTGCTGGTGCGACCGTCACCCGCAGGCTCCGGTACCCGGCAAAGTCGCTGGCGGACAAGATGGTATTGGGCCCGCACGGGATGGGTGCAAACCAGGCCGTGTTGCGGGGATTGGCGGTGAAGCGTTCCGAAGCGACGACGGCGCGGTAATCCACGCGGGTGAAGCGGCCATTCTGCAGCAGATCCTGTTCCGTGTAAAAGCGAAACGCGGGAAAAAAGGCCTTGCCGTCCAGGCGGAGAAAGAGCGGACGGCTGTTGCAGATGCCATCGGCGATCAGGCTCGCAAACGCCAGGGCGCCGAGCGCCCAGACGGCGCACCACGCCCGCCGGTTGCGGCGAAAGGCGGCAAACCGTTTGGCGTTCAAGGAGCGCGGTTGAGGGGGTGTGGCGTTCATGAGCGGTCGAAATGGATGCGGGGGTCGATGATCATGTAACAGACGTCCGAGATCAGATTGCCGATCAACTGGAGCGAGGCGGTGAGCGAGAGGAGCGCCATGAAGACGGCGTAATCGCGCCGGGTGATGGCGTTCAGGCTGAGCTGCCCCATGCCGGGAATCTCGAAGATCGTCTCGATGATGACCGAGCCGGCGAAAAAGACGGTCAGGATGCCGCCCACGCCCGTCGCGATCGGGATGAGTGCATTGCGGAAGGCGTGACACCAGACCGCGCGCCGGAACGAGGCGCCCGTGGCCAGAACCGTTCGCACGTAGTCGCTCGAGATCTGATCAAGCGCGGCGTTTTTCATCATCAGCGTGAGCACCGCGAAACTCCCCGCCATGTAGCAGATGACCGGCAGGGTCATGTGCCACGCATGGTCGCGGAGGCGGCTCCAGAAGGTGAGGGTGTCGGCATCGGCGGAGGCAAATCCGCCGAGAGGAAAG
>VGWG01000205.1 GCA_016873675.1 Lentisphaerota bacterium
CGGGAGCGGATCGCGGGGTTTGTGAAAAAGTGGCGGGGCCGGCTGGTGATGGATGCGACCGGTGTCGGCGACCCGGTGTTCGATGACCTGCGGCGGGAGTTGCCCGACGCGGAGGGCTTCCGGATCACGGCGCAGAGCAAGCGGGAACTGGTGCAGGGGCTGATGATGGCGGTCGAGCAGCGGCGGGTGTTGTGGCCTGCGGCCAGTTGTCAGGGTTCAGGGTTCAGGGTTCAGGATGGGACTCTGGCAACGGGTTGCCCCGAGCTGCGTAAAGGTGAAGGGTCAATCGGAGACTGGGAGGTGCTGACGGCGGAGATGCGGCGGTATGAGTATGCGGCGGGGCCGTCGGGGCAGGTGACGTATTCGGCACCCTCGGGCTACCATGATGACTGCGTGATGGCGCTGGCGCTGGCGGTGTGGGGATGCCGGGCGGCAGAGGTCGAGCCGGGACGGATGATAAGGATGCCGGAGCTGGTGCGGGGGTGGGGAAGACGCGGGGGCGGGGCGGTGCTGGGGATGGTGTGAGGCGCGTGGGCAGTAGCAGTGGCAGTGGGCAGTGAGGTGGGAGGGCGCGGCTGGGGCGGGATGGGGATGGGGCTGGGGCTGGTGTGAGGGCCTACGCTTTTGCGGCGCGGATCGGGCCGGAAAGCCGGCGCGTGATAACGGGCCGGCTGCGGCGTCAGCGGGGGCGGCGCAGACGGAGAGTCTGGCGCCGCCCCCGCTTCCTTGCAGCCGACCCGTTCTGACGCGCCATTTTCCGGTTGATCCCGATCCGCGTCGCGGTGCCACCCGGCTGCCGCCTTTTTTGAAAAGCTGAAATGCTGAAAACTGAAAGCTGAAAAATTTTATCCCTGGGCCGGGCACCTGCGGAGTGACCCGATCTGCGCGCGGTGCCACCCGGCTGCCGCCTTTTTTGAAAAGCTGAAATGCTGAAAACTGAAAGCTGAAAAGTTTTGACCCCGGACCGGGCACCTGCGGAGTGACCCGATCTGCGCGCGGTGCCACCCGGCTGCCGCCTTTTTTGAAATGCTGAAATGCTGAAAACTGAAAGCTGAAAAGTTTTGACCCCGGACCGGGGTCCTGCCGAGCGAACCGATGCGCGTCGCGGTGCCACCCGGCTACCGCCGGGCGCTGGCGCGGGGACGGAGGCGCGAGGGAAATGCCCGCCGAGAACGGCGGGCCGCGGTAATAGGAGGCTGGAGAGGGCCGGCCTTTTGCTTTTGCTGTTGAAAAGGGGCCTGTTGCAGGAGGGCGTATGGCGGCGGTATTTCTGCAAAAGGATAATGCGTGGCGGGAGTTTCTGAATCCGCTGCGGGGGCTGACGATGGATCGGATCATGCAGCTCGTGGAGCAGGGCGAGCGGGGGGCGTGTGCCGATCTGCAGTGGTTTTACCAGGCGATGGAGCGGTCGGACGCGCTGATCGCGACGGTTGTGATGCGGCGGCGAGCGGCGTTGCTGTCGAGCCAGTGGGATGTGCAGCCGGAACGAGAGCCGACGGACCCGGTGCTGGCGCGGGAGCAGGCGGCGTTCCTGCGGGACGAGTACGACAAGGTGGGCAACCTGCGGGAGTGCGTGGCGTTTCTCTCTACGGCAACGTTCCGGGGGTATGCACACGCGGAGAAGCATTACGACGGCAAGGGCGGGGTGATGCGACTGGAACCGGTGGAACAGTGGTTCTGGTGCCGGGAGGGGATGTTCGGGGAATGGACGTATAACCGCGAAGCGCGGTCAGGCGTGACCGCAGGCGAGCGGGTGCGGCGGGGCGATTTTGTGTTCGTCGAGGCGCCGATGGCCATGAACCGGATTTTGGCGGTGCAGTATTTCCAGCGCAACCTGTGTCTGAAAGACTGGGTCGGGTATCTGGAGGTTTACGGAATACCGTCCGTGTTCTTTGTGGGGCCGCCGGGGGTGAAGGCGGGGAAAGAGGAAGAATACCTGCGGATCGCGCGTGACCTGATGAGCGACGGACGTGGGTATCTGCCGAACGGGACGGACATAAAATATGTGAACGGCGGCGGAGCCGGAGGGCGCGCGCCGTTCCGGGATCATCTGGATTACATTGACCGCCAGATCACGCTGCTGGGGACGGGCGGGCTGCTGACGATGCTGACGGAGGCGGGGAGCGGGACGCTGGCGGGGTCGGCGCATGCGGAAGCGTTCCGGCAGGTGGCGCAGGCCG
>VGWG01000206.1 GCA_016873675.1 Lentisphaerota bacterium
TGGCGCGGCTCTATTACCAGCTCGACAGTCACAAGTTCTGGGGGTCACTCTAGGCCGCCCTCCGCTTCGGAGCAAGTTGATTTTCTGCGGTCTTTTCGGGGGCGATCTGCCTGCGGCGAATTAGCGCGATTACCGGGTTTTCGGCGAGAACGCGGATATTGGCGAGGAGCAGATTGGCCAGCGCCGTGCGGCTGACGAAGTCGGAAGGGACCGCGCCGCTGGGCGTGCGCAGCCAGCAGCGGGCCTGTTCCCGGACGGCGTCGCCGAACGTGGCGGCCAGGAGTTGAAGGGTGCCCAGAACGATCAGGTGCAGCGCCAGGAACTTTTCGATGGCGGCGAGGGTGTTGGCGGTGCGGTCAGGGCGGGACGAAACGGGAGCGGGATGCGAGCCCCGGCGCGGGCGGCGGGAGACGGGCTCGAGATACTTGGACCAGAAGTGGTAGGCGAGGCCGCCGAGCAGATTCTTGACCGAGTCGAAGAGCGATTCGATCCGCACGCGGGCCGTGTAGAGGCTCAGGGCCAGCAGGGGGTCGAGCGTCAGATCGGAACTCATCAGGATGATCCGGCCGCGCGAGGTCTCGATCAGGATGAAGCGGACGAGTCCCTTGACCGGCTTCCAGATCAGGTCCAGGACAAGGTAGCGGACGGTTTCTTGCTTTTGGTAGACCACCGCCTCGGCGGACACGAAGTCCTGCGGCCGCGCATCGAACAGCTTCATGAGTTTGAGCTTGCGGCCATACACCCGCCGTCGTCCCTTGCGATGCGGGCGCGGAGCAGGCGGTTGCCGGTAGGCGACGACGTTCTTTTTGGCGCGGGTGAGGATATGCAAGACGCCCTGGGAGGCGGCCGCCGCGGCAAAAACGGGGCCGACGGCGAAGAACGCATCCAGAACCAGGAAGATCGGCAGTCCCCCGCGTAAACCCATCGCGGCGGCGATGTTCACCAGGCGCGTGGCGCGCGAGTCATGGGAGTCGTCGGGGTGGATTTCGGCCCATAAAGGCAGGGCGAATCGTTTGCCGTGGGCTTGGCCGAGCAGGCTCAGACACCCCCAGTGATGGCCGCGGAAGAACGACGGCTTACTGGAGGTTTCGGAATCCTGGTGCAACGTCGTCACGCCCGGCATGCGCCGCCCGTCCTTCGGTTGCTTGGTGTGGTCGCCCAGCAGCACGACGCGACCGGCCACCGATTCGACGACGGGCTGACGGATCAGCCAGTCATCCCATTGGCGGTAGAGCCGTTCGGCGTTCCAGGCCGTGGAATGGAAGAAGTGCAGCAGCGCCGGATAGCACACCGGCGCCAGACTCAGCGCCCGGACGATGGAACTGACGCCATAGACTTCCGACCGCGTGACCACGCCGGCAAACGCCACCACGAACCAGGCAAAGGTCGCCTCCCGCGTGAACGCCGGGCGTAGCGCCCGCAAAAGCCCCTCCAGGTAGCCCATCATAAAAAACCTCCATTTTGTTGTGGACGGCACGGCCGCCATAGACTATGCTACATAGCATAGTCTCATAACGCAAGGAGGTTCGATGAACAAGTCAGTGGAGGCAATGCAACGGCAGGTCCGAAAACTTCAGGTGGAGCTGGGGCGGCTGGGTCCGATGATGCGCGGCTCGGTGGTGGTGATCGGTACGCGCAACAAGCAGCCTTACTTCTCGCTCAACAAGGACAAGCGCACGCGGCTGATCTATCTGGGCCAGAAGCGCGTCGCTCTCGCCCGTCAGTACTCGAAGAACTACAAGCGGATGCTTGCCATCGTGGAGGAAATGACGATACTGAACATGGAATTGATCAAGCGCGACGCCGACCTCTGACCGCCGTCAGGCGGCGCTTAGAACAGGCCGAGAACTTGTGACTGTCGAGCTCCTGAGCAGTCACAAAAATAGAGCAAAAAAAAGTAAAAGGGGGTATCTCCTTGGCTGGACCGGCTACAACTGCTTGTGGTGTGGCTTCGGTCCGCGGGCCGACAGGGTGATACCGCGATAGGTGACGGGCTCGACCGCGACGGCATTCTGTAGCAGGCGGTA
>VGWG01000207.1 GCA_016873675.1 Lentisphaerota bacterium
AGGGTTGGAGGATTAAGATTAAGATTAAGATTAAGTATAACGGTGTGGTGTTCCAACCGGAGTAAGGGGGCTATGCGTGGAGGGTGCGGTGCGTATGCGAGTGTCCGTTGTTCTGGTCGCGCTGGCTGCGATGTGGGGTGCTGCCGCGAAAGCCGAGGATGCGGGTGATGGCCTTCGCCCGTCCTCCCCTGATTTTGCTGGGATCAAGGCGTTGGCGCGGCAACTGGCGTCGCGGCCCTATGTGGATCACCGGCAGCCTGTGTCGCCGCGGTTGCTTGAGCTGAGCTACGATCAGCTCAATCAGATCACATTCAATGATAACAAGTCAGTGTGGCGGCGCGAGCGTTTGCCGTTCCAGATGCAGTTCGTTCATCCGGGAGGCGATCGCAAGGATCAGATAGACGTGAATCTGGTGGACGGCGACGAGGTGACGGCCGTTCCCTTCTCCCGGGAGTTCTTTAACTACGACGCCAATAGCCGATACAATTGGGCGGATTTCAGAAATGCCAAGTTTGGCGGCTTTCGTGTGCTGTATCCGATCAACCGCAACGACAAGTTGGACGAGGTGATTGTCTTTCAGGGGGCGTCGTACTTTCGCGTGGTTCCGGCCGCGCATGTGTATGGGCTTTCGGCGCGGGTTCTGGCGGTCAATTGCGGGGTGGAGGAGACGGAGGAGTTTCCCCGGTTCCGGGAATTCTGGGTTGACCGGCCTGATCGCGAGGGGCAGACGCTAAAGATCCGCGGGGTGCTCGACAGCGAGAGCTTGGTGGGCGCGGCTGAATTCACCATCGAGCCCGGTGCCGAGACCGTGACGCGCGTTTCCGTTGCGATTTATCCGCGCGTGGATGTGCATCGCGTGGGCATAGCGCCCCTGACGAGCATGTACTGGTTTGGAAAAAATACTCAGCTCCGCTTCGACGACGTCCGGCCGGAGGTTCACGATTCGGATGGGATGCAGATCCAAACCGGCGCCGGGGACTGGTTGTGGCGTCCGCTGGATAACACGGGCCGGCTGCGAACCAGCGCTTTTGTGGACAAGGGGCCGAAGGGGTTTGGCCTCTTCCAGCGTGAGACCGATCCGATGTGTTATCAGGATTCTCACGCGCAGTATCACCGCCGGCCATCCGCTTGGATTCGGCCGGTGGGCGACTGGGGCACCGGTTCGGTTCGGCTGGTTGAGATTCCGACGGACGCCGAGTTTCACGATAACATCGTCGCCTTCTGGGAGCCAGCGCAACCGCTGAAGGCGGGGGAGTCGGCGGAATACAGCTATGACATTGCATGGGGCGGACAGAAGGCGGAACTGCCGCCTGTTGGGCGTGTGGTGTCCACCCGCTCCGGGGCCATTCCGGGCCAGATGCGGGCGCGGCGGTTCGTGCTCGACGTCGCGTGTCCAGGACTGGAGCCGCAGGGGAGCGGTTTCAATGTTGAGCCGGTCGTGTTTGCCGCACGGGGGCGGATTGCCAACCCGGGGATCGGCTACCATGCGCCCCAGCGCACCTGGCGGGTGTCGTTCGATGTTGCCGCGGAGGAGGGCGCCGAGACGGTTGAACTGCGCGTCCGCTTGCGCAAGGAAGGGGGGGACGTATGCAGCGAGACGTGGACCTATTGCTGGACACCCTGAGTCTCCCCAAGGCTGGCGCAGCGGAATTGGCGGAGTGGGATGAGGCGTATGGCACGGTGGACAACTACTTTCGCGCCTGTCGGGTGTCGAGTCGGTTGCACCGGGCACGCTTGACGGCCGCCGTTGTCCATGGGGCGATCCGGCGGCGTGCAGCCAAGCCCTCGACAGGCGAGCCCCTGTCCACCGTGGCCATCAAGGAGGCCCGGAGACTGATTGATGCCTGGCTTTCCGGCCTCCTGCCGCAGCGACCGGACGAACGGCCGTACTCTCAGGCGGAAGGGTTTGTGGCTCTGTATCTCTGCGATGGGGCGGTTCGCTGGCCCCATGCATTTCTTGATCCGGATGAGGCACCTCCGGGGTTTCTCGATACGCTTCGG
>VGWG01000208.1 GCA_016873675.1 Lentisphaerota bacterium
TGTCGGTGACCACCAGGATCGACGGCCGGTTGTCGCCGTGCAGGGCAAGATCTATCGCGCTCAGGCCCATGGGCCCGGCTCCAGCGAGGATTGCCATGGTGCCGCCCTCTCTGATTCCCTGCTGATGGACGTACTCGCCGGGCTTGAAATGGTAATTGGTCTTGATTCCACCGATGATGCAGCAGACCGGTTCGGCCAGCGAAGCCTTGAAATAGGATGCGCCGTCATAATCGAGCAGGCACTCCAGCTCCATCACCTCGCGGGGTATCACGATCCGGGTCGCATGTCCGCCGATAAAAGGGAAGGAGTAGCCCGGCGCCATGTGCTCCTTGCCCGGAATGTTTAACTGAGGCTGGATGCTGTATTTCCGGCCGGCGTGGAACCGTCCCTGCCATTTCTTCCCGACCTGGAGCAGACGTCCGCAGAACTCGTGGCCGAGAATGATCGGATGCTGCGCGACATCCTGGGGGACACGCTTGTGGTCGGAACCCTGCGCCGCGGCTTTATGATCCGACATGCAGATGCTGTTCGAGACGATATCGGCGAGGATGGCGTCGTCTCCGATTTCGGGGAGATCGAACCGTTCCAGACGGAGATCATTCTTCCCGTAAAGCCGCAAAGCGAGGGTCTTCATGAGGTTCTTTTCCTTTTAGGCTTGAGTTGTCAAAAGATATGCCTGATTATGGTACATTCATTCGCGGGTAACAAGGATAAAGCATGTATACGATACTGATTGCGGTCATGTTCGGGTTTTCGGTGGGCGGGGCCTTGGGGTTCAGCGACACGGCGGGGCCGGGTTGGAGCGTGGTGTGGGGTGTGCTCGCCGCATTGGCCCTCCAAGTGGCGGCCGGCTTCTGGCTGAAGCGGAAGGTCGAGGCGGGGATGAAGGCGGTGCAGGATATCCTGCTCGCCGGTCAGAAGCGCCTACAGGCCAAGGTCAGCCAGTGGCAGTTACGGCCGCCGGGGAGTCAGAAACAGGCCCAGATCGAGCTCGAACGCGAGCAGCGCAAATCGGTCGATCTGGCGTTGGAGGCGTCAACCGGTCTTGAACGCTGGCGCCGCTGGAGTCCGTTGCTGGGCAAGCAGATTACGACGCTGCGGATGCAGCTCTATTACCAGATCCAGGATTTCAGAAAGGTCGATGAGTTGATGCCTCGTTGCCTGTTCATCGAGCCGGTGACCGCCGCCATGAAGCTGTCGCGGATGTATCAGCTCAAGGATCCCGGTCTGGAGGCTTTCTTTGAGAAGCAGGTCAAACGAATCCAGAGGTTCGGACGGGGTGCGGATGCCGCGATTCTGTATGCGGCCTATTCGTGGATGCTGGTGCAGCGGGGGGCGGTGGATCAGGCGCACAAGATCCTGATCCGCGGTTGTGAGAAGGCGGAGAACGAGACGCTCAAGCGCAACCGTGACCTGCTGGCGAATAACAAGATCAACCACTTCAACAATGCGGGATTGGGCGATCTCTGGTACGCGCTCTGCCTGGAAGAGCCCAAGGTCAAAACCCAGCGCCAGCGGTTTAACGGTTCTCGGCCGTTCTGACGGGAGCGGCGGCTTCAAGGCGCCATTCTGGCGCCTTGAGCAGAGGCCGTCTGCCGAGTGTCCAGCGTCGCGACCCATTTCAGAATGGCGGTCCGGACGGTGTCGTTATCGGTGGTTCTCGCTAAAACCTGTTCCAGGTCGGCGCACATCCGCTCAATCTCGGCTGCCGGGCATTGGGGGACCTTGCCGACGAAGACGCGGGCGTGATCCGTCCGGACCACCGATGTCTCGCTGAGATCGAGTTCCTCATGGAGCTTCTCCCCCGGTCGGATGCCCGTGTAGGTGATGGCGACATCCTCATGCGGACGGAGACCCGAGAGCCGGATCATCATTTCGGCCAGATCGAGGATCTTGATGGGCCGTCCCATGTCGAGCACAAAGATTTCGCCCCCTGCCGCACAGGCCGTCGCGTGGAGAACCAGACGCACGGCCTCGCGCGTGGTCATGAAATAACGCGCC
>VGWG01000209.1 GCA_016873675.1 Lentisphaerota bacterium
GTCGGGCCAGGTGAGCGCGTACTGGATGGCAAAGCGCATGTCGGGCGGCGACAACTGCGCCAGCACCGAGCGGTCGGCGAACTCCACCAGCGAATGGACGATGCTCTGCGGATGCACGAGCACATCCACCCGGTCTACGGGAATGTTGAACAGCCAGCGCGCCTCGATCACTTCCAGCCCCTTGTTCATCATCGTCGCCGAATCAATCGTGACCTTCCGCCCCATGCGCCAGCGGGGATGGTTGAGCGCATCGGCCACCGTGACCCGCGCAAAATCGACCGCCGGATCGGCGGCGAACGGGCCGCCCGACGCCGTCAGGACCAGTCGCCGCACCCGCGTCTCGGCGAACCGCGACGGATCGGCGCCGGCCGCCCGGACGCACGCCGCCTCGCAGCACCCCGCCTGCAGGCACTGGAATACGGCGCTGTGTTCGCTGTCGACCGGCAGCAACCGCACGCCGCACGCCTCCCGGCGGCGCATCACGAGCGCCCCCGCAGCGACCAGCACCTCCTTGGTCGCCAGGGCCACATCCTTGCCCGACTCCATGGCCGCGAGCGTCGGCCGCAGTCCGGCCAACCCCACCAGCGCGCACAACGCGAGGTCGGCTTCTGCGGCGCCCGCCAGCTCCTCGACCCCCGCCTCGCCATCGAGCACGTCCAGTTCCGGCGCCAGCCGCCGCGCCGCGGCCGCCGCCGCCGGATCGGCCAGGGCCACCCGCCGCACACCGAACTGCCGCGCCTGCTCGACCAGCCGCGCAGCGTTGGCGCGGGCGGCCAGCGCCGCCACACGCACGCGCCCGGGGAGCGCCGCCGCCACCCGCAGCGCGCTCTCGCCAATCGACCCCGTGCTGCCCAATAAGACGAACGACTTCATGCGTGGAACCAGGAAAAGTAGAAGAACACGACGGCCGGGGCGAACACGAGGCTGTCAAACACATCCAGCACGCCGCCGATCCCCGGCAGGTAGCCGCCGGAGTCCTTGGCGTTAACCGCCCGTTTGAAGAGCGACTCGATCAGATCGCCCAGCACCCCCACCACGCCCAGCACCAGCCCCAGCGCCACGGCATGCCACAGAGAGACGTGCGCGAAAGGACCGGTCGGCAACGACGGGACGTGCCGGGCCGCCGCAACCGCGCCCACGCTGCTGGCCACGGCCACGACCATGCCGCCCCAGAAACCCTCCCATGATTTTTTCGGAGAGACACGCGGGAACATCCGGTTGCGCCCGTGCCAGCCGAAGGCGAGACCGCACGCATAGGCGCCCGCGTCGCACATTTTCAGCACCAGCGCCGTGTAGAACACGAGGAACACACCCTCCCGCGTGATCTCAAACGGCGCCGTCGCCCCCCACTGCGCCAGCCGCAGGAAGAACGAGAGCATGAACGGGAGGTAACAAAACCCCAGCGCCGTCACCGCCGCGTTGCGCAGCGGATCTTTGGCCCTCGAATCCAGCAACAGTCGCGTCAGCAGTCCGAAAAACATCAGCGCCAGCAGCAGACACTCATAGGGAAACCCGCGCGGCAGATCATTCCCCAGGTGCAGCGGCAGGGCGAACAGCGCCGCGAGCCAGACCGCGCCTCCCGCGATCCCCAGCGTCTTGGAGACCGCCAGGCCGCCCCGCTCGCACAACCGGTAAAACTCATAGAGGGTCAGTCCGGAAAAAATCTGAAGCACGACAAACAACGCCCAGCCGGGCAGGTAGCACAGCACGCCGACCCAGAAACAGGCCACGGCGACACCGGTGATAATCCGTTTGATCATCCCACGGTCCCTCCCCGAAGCGCGTCGCCTCCTCGAATGCCGCCGAAGCGCCGATCCCGCTCCGCGTAGGCCTCCAGGGCGGCGCGAAAATCGTCCGCGCTGAAATCGGGCCACAGCACCGGCGTGACCACCAGCTCGCTGT
>VGWG01000210.1 GCA_016873675.1 Lentisphaerota bacterium
CGTTCTGCCGCGCCGCCGCCAGTGCGGCGAGTTGCGCGACGCCTTCGCAACCAAACCGATCGCCGATGCCGATCGAGAAACGTCCCAGCGCGCGGAGGGTCGTGCTTTGTCTTGTTTCGCTCATTTCAAAACCTCAGCGGCTCGTCGCCTGTGGGCATGGCCGGGTAGTCCGGCAGGCCGATGTTCTGACAGAGTTCGGCGATCCGGAACGGGCGGTTGTTGGCCATGGATTGGTTTGCCGCCGTCCCGACCAGGATGGACCAGGCGCCGGAACGCTGATCCGCCGCGCGCTTGTACGGATCCGCCGGCGGCGTGTGACTGAAGACGTCGCGGACCAGCGGCTCGTCGCCGCCGCCATGACCGCCTTCTGCCTTCCACAGATCGACACTATAAGCCGGCTTGCGGGTCGGATACACGCGGATGTAGGTGTCCGCGCTCTTGATCGCGCCCGGAACGCTTCCATCGCCATTGATATACACGGTCTCCTGGCACATGTGCTCCAGGCGGCCCTTGGTGCCATTGAAGGCGATGGCATACCCCTCCCAGGGATTGAAGGCATTGAGGGAGTAGGAGAGCTTGGCCCCTCCGGCATAATCCACCACCACGTTCATGCTGTCTTCGATGTCTATTTCTGGGCTGAAGACGCAACGGTCGCGGAAATAGCCATCGTACTGCTCGCACTCAAGGTAGCATTCCGTAAGGCCCTTGTTGGCTGCCAGATCGAGGCCGAACGGACACGTCCCGAATTCCGGGCAGCCGCGACAACGTTCCTGACGCCGGGTCAGGCCAAGCCGATCCGCTGTTTTTGGCGTGTAGAAGCGGCGGTGCCCGGAGGCATACACGCGTTCCGGCACGTCTGAGAGCCACCAGTTGACGAGATCGAAATGATGCGTGGCCTTGTGCACCATCAGGCCGCCGGAGTTGGCCTTGTTGCGGTGCCAGCGGCGGAAGTAGTCGGCGCCGTGGTAGGTGTCGAGCATCCAATGGAAATCCACGGAGAGCACCTCGCCGATGGTTCCCTGCATCAGCAGGTCCTTGATCTGGGTGCGGGGAGGGGAGTAGCGGTAGTTAAAGGTGACCCTGACCTTGCGGCCGGTCTTCTTCTGCGTGTCAATGATGCGCTGGCATTTCTGCGCGTCCGTGGTCATCGGCTTTTCGGTGATCACATCGCAGCCGAGTTCCATGGCGCGGCAGACATATTCATCGTGGAAGGCATCCTTGCACGTGACGATGACCGCGTCCGCCCGTGTTTCCTTTACCATGCGGTCGAAATCCGTGTGCGCGTAGAGCGGCACTGAGAGGGGCGTCCCGCCGTCCGCCGATGTCCACTTTTTCACCCATCCAGCCATCATATCGAGACGGCCCTGGTTGTTGTCGCACAGCCCCACCAGGCAGGCTTCCCCGGGAAATCCCTTGGCTGCGGCCTCCGTGTACATAAAGGCGCGTCCACCCACTCCCACCTGCACGTATCGCTTGTTTTGATTGCTCATCGTCTTCCTTCTGCTTGATGTTTTTCTTGAAAAGAGGCTCTTGCAAAACCCCGCGTGGCATGGGCGTCCCGCCCATGAATCACGGGCAAGATGCCCGTGCCACTTTGGCTGCCAAGGGGTTTTGCAAGAGCCTCGACGGTTCCCAATGCTGAATCTCCCAAGCGCGCCCCAGTGTGTCGAAACAGCATTCGCAATGCAACCGTTTTTTTTGCTTTTTGTTGTTGACTTGAGTTACGCGGTTATGAAATAATTCGACACACAGGGGGGAGATGGGTACTCTTCCCAACGTGCTGA
>VGWG01000211.1 GCA_016873675.1 Lentisphaerota bacterium
AAAGGGTCGCGCGGGTTGAGCCCTGTGTGGCAAGACCCGTAAGCGGGGTCGAGATCGAGTGGCTGCCCAGGAACAGATGCGCTTTCCGCGGCCACACATATCAAGTCCCTGGTTCCGCGCGGGGGTCACTCCTCCGCCGAACACGCATCCCGAAGGCCTTCTTCGACGATGCCCGTTACGAGGAGCAGGTCTATCTCCTGAAAGGGCGCTTGCCCAATCTTCACCAACTCGTGGCGTGGACCTCTCCGGATGGCTCCAAGATCGAGAATTTCACCTATCCGGGGATCATCCCTGTCACCACTCGGGAATTCGGGTCCGCGGTCGCCGATCTTCTGCTGTCTCAGGGGCTGACTCCGTCTCAGTGCCATGTGACGGGCAACGATCTTGTGATTCGGCTTCTCGGGGACAAGCCTTTTGACGCCCTTCCCGGCGATGCGTTCAGGCTGGGGATTGACATCAAGAACAACCAAGTCGGGTTTGGGGATCCCGTGACGGTTCCGTACCTGTGGCGCATGGGCTGCACAAATGATGCGACTCTGGACAAGACGGTCGGCGCCGTTGTGGAGATGGACGCTGGGATTCCCACTCGCGAGAAACTGAGGGACTTCCTGCGGAAAAGCACAGAGATGATGTGCCGTTTGCAGGAGAAGTCCACCTATTTCGGATCGTTGATACGGCATGCTGGGGAGCGCCGGCTGAATCGGAAACAGTTCATGCGAGCATGGCGGCAGGTGCGATCCGCCGTGCATGATGCAGAGCAGGCTGACTGGGTGATGCGCGTGCGTACGTCTGAACGGGTTGAAATCGACAAGGCCTGCAAGAGAACGAACCGATTGCTGAATCACGGCCGGCTCAACCTGAACGAGGAGCCAACGCCATGGTCCGCCTATGAGATCGGGAATAACATCACAGAACGGGCGAGGCAGTTGGATATTCCCGTGAGATTTGATCTCGAGACCATCGGCGGTCGCCTCATCACCGCCAGCCTGAATTAGCCGTTTGAGATCCCGAATGAAAACGTGCTCTCGAGCTGTGGTTTCCTGTACCAATATAAGAATTGCGGTTCTCTGCTCGATGCGTGATGCCTCTATCCTCAAGGTGCTTCCTGTGAGGTCGCAACGAAGAACCCCGTCGTAGGATTCACTATATGCCTCTGGTTGGCCTTGCCCATCTGACAAGAGCGTATAACAGGACGGATCTCATGCGTGAGCTGAATGAGTGTTCTCACCCTCGCTCCGCCCTACCACGGACAGCGGCCCAAATTGGAGGCCTCGTGTCCGTCATGGGATCCGTGCCCATACTCGGCCGCGCGCGGTCGTTACCCGCGCGGCGTTCGGCCGGCGGCCTTTGCCCTGCGTCAGCGCTCACGTCGCCTTACCGGCAATGGGCTTCCTGGCGATGTCGCGACGCTCGTACGTCTCGCCACCCCGGCAGTCGCCTCACATCACGACTGCGACTCACACCGAAGACGGAATCCCGATCGTGGATCGGATAGGACCGTGACATGGTCGTTGGTTGGTTTAGATTAGGAGGAAGTCAAATGGCCAGAGAAGTTGTTGCCGCCGAGGCGGAGAAGCGGGACGTAACGGGCGAAACGGAACTCGCAAAGGTGCGTCAGGATCTGGAGCACGGACTGGCCTCGCTGAAAGTCGCGGCGGAGGGATGCCGCGACAATGTCCAGGTTGCGAAGGAGTATGGCCCCACCCTCGAAGTCACCGATGGCTTCTATACGGGGTTCGATGCGACAAGGCCCGCCCCACGCCAGGGGTCCGAC
>VGWG01000212.1 GCA_016873675.1 Lentisphaerota bacterium
CCCTGCCCACTGCTACTGCCACTGCTCCCCGCCTCACACCAGCCCCAGCACCGCCGTCCCTCCGCCCCTCGCCGGCAGCCTCGCCATCCTTCCCGGCTCGACCCCCGCCGCCCGGCACCCCCACACCGCCAGCGCCAGCGCCATCACGCAGTCGTCGTGGTACCCGCTCGGCGCCGAGTACGTCACCTGGCCCGACGGCCCCGCCACATACTCATACCGCTTCATCTCCGCCGTCAGCACCTCCCAAGGTCCAGTCTGCAGTGTGCAGTGTGCAGTTGGCAGCGCTTCACGATTCCCCTCTGCGCCTCCGCGCCTCTGCGCGAGCTCCTCTCTCTCATTCTGACTTCCCACGCCTGCATACTGCCACTGCCCACTGCCACTGCCCACTGGCCCCGCCGGCCACGCCACCCGCCGCTGCTCGACCGCCACCATCAGCCCCTGCACCAGCTCCCGCTTGCTCTGCGCCGTGATCCGGAAGCCCTCCGCAGCCGGCAGCTCCCGCCGCAGGTCATCGAACACCGGGTCGCCAACCCCGGTCGCATCCATCACCAGCCGCCCCCGCCACTTTTTCACAAACCCCGCGATCCGCTCCCGCTGCACCGGCCAGTCCAGCCGGTTGAACCGCTCCATCGCCAGACACCGCCCCGTCCGCGCCTCCATCGCGATCAGCACCGTCCAGTCCGTATGCTTCGCGATGTCGCACCCCACGACCACCGGCCCGATCCCGCTCTTGTTACCGCGCCCGCCGTTATCGGCGGGGTCTTCCCCGACCAGGCACCCCTCTATCCCTCTGAACACCCCGGCGCTATCCTCCAGAAACTCCGCCATATACTCCTGCCTAAACACATCCTCCGGTAGCGTCCGGCGCGCCTCATCCCACTCCTTTGCCGGGAAATAGGGCGAGACGTTCGACGGGAAGGTGAACGACTTGAACCCCGCCTGACCCTCCACGCCCCGCGTGAACATGTCATAGAACCAGTTCCGGCCCATCGGCGTGGAGATGAAGACGGCCCAGCCCAGCGTCTGGGCGAGCGTCGGACGCAGCACGTAGTTCCAGACCGACGACGGCACGGCGGCCGCCTCGTCGAGCACGATCCCGCGGAAGCCGAAGCCGCGGATGCTATCCGGGTTGTCGGCGCTCAGGAACCACACCCGGCACGGCCCCGCTGCGCCATTGAACTCCGCCCGCGCCGGCATCCGCCCCACGATCCTGGCGATATCCGGCGCGATGGTCCTGAACGCCTCGACCCCGCGCTCGGCCACCCCATAGGTCGGAGCCACCCAGGCATAATCCCTGACGCGTCCAGCCTCACCGCAGCCCACCCCCTGCGCCGCACTTTCGGCAAGCGCCTTCTCCGCAGGTGAAAGCGGATCGCCGCCGCCCCGATCCAGCAGCTCCGCCGCCATGCACAGCGTCTTGCCGAACCGCCGCCCCGTGCACACCGTCCGGAACCGAAACCCCCGCGCCCTGTGTATCTCCATCTGCGCCGCATGCGGCGTATACTCGATTACCATATCTCACCCCCTGCCAAAGGGTGCGAGTCAACAGGGGTGTAGCGCCGTTATGTGGACGCCGGGCGCTATCTGGTCGAAAACCGCCGGAATGAAACTGGATGGTTCGGGGATGATCGAATCATCCGGGTGGTTTCAGTCGTTTGACTGCTCCTTCATGCGATAGCTTCGGCCCTCGAT
>VGWG01000213.1 GCA_016873675.1 Lentisphaerota bacterium
GTAGCGCATGAGAAAAGCAGAAAGCTGAAAACGGAAAACTGAAAGGGCTTGTGTCCGGGAATGCGCGAAGCGCGAGGTAGGGCGCGGCGTCCCTGCCGCGCCGCAGAGCATGAAAAATGCCCATGGGTCACCGAGGCGTATATGAATATCGTCGGCTTCAGCGATGTTCCTGAGAAAAGAATTCTTGTCCCCAAAAGTCAAAAGTCCGATAATCAAAAAATTATGACCAAAGCTGCATTTTTCGGCAATGCCAGTACATCACTTGAGCAGGTCTATCCCCGTGATCGGCGTGATCGTATTGCGGCCGTGTGCGACGTTCACCCCAGAACGATTACGGCGCAGAATTTCAGTTCCGAAATCGCTGCGCTCGCAGACCTTGAGGTGATCTTCTCAACGTGGGGGATGCCGGGTCTGACAGAGAACCAGATTGCGCTGATGCCGAAACTCCGAGCGGTATTTTATGCCGCCGGATCGGTCAAGGCGTTTGCCATCCCTTTCCTGGATCGGGGCATCGTGGTGGTGAGCGCATGGGCGGCCAACGGGGTGCCTGTTGCTGAATTTGTTCTGGCTCAGACCCTTCTGGCGAACAAGGGTTACTTTCGCAACATCCGTGACTGTGGCAGTCCTAGCACCCGGTCAACGGCTTTCCGGGGTTCCGGAAACTTTCACGCTACCGTGGCCCTGCTCGGAGCGGGGATGATCGGCAAGAAGGTGATTGAACTGATGAAGCCTTTTTGCCTTCGCGTCATCGTGTTCGATCCTTTTCTGTCACAGGCGGAGGCCGATAGGCTCGGCGTTGAGAAGGTCAGCCTGGCGGATGCATTCCAGCGCGGCATGGTTGTTTCCAATCACCTGGCCAATGTGCCTGCGACACGGGGATTGCTGCGACGCGAGCATTTCAGCGTCATGCCCGAGAACGCGGTCTTCATCAACACCGGTCGTGGTGCGACGGTTGTGGAAACGGATCTGATTGATGTGCTCAGGACGCGCCCGGATCTCACCGCGCTTCTGGACGTCACCGATCCCGAACCGCCGCCTGCCGCATCGCCGTTCTACGACCTTCCGAATGTGCTCCTCAGCAGTCACATCGCGGGTTCGATTGGCAATGAAGTCACCCGGATGGCCGATACGGTGATCAAAGAATTTCACATCTGGCGTAACGGGGCCCCGCTTCGGTATGCGGTGACGCGTGAGCAACTCGATACGATGGCTTAGCCCGTGCCGTTGCCGGGGCATGCAATCGCGATCGAACACCGGGTCCGTCTTTTGCGAGGTGAACCGCTTCGTCACGCGCGCGGCGGAGGTGCTGTCGTTTCTGAGGCAGGGAAGAGGGCTGTTACCGCCGCGCAAGCGCCGAGTGCGTAGATCAACGGGTACAGGCGTTCCCAATACCACAGGCTGGCAAAATACAGGCCGATCGGCGCGGGTGCCCAGTCCTCCGACTCCGGGATGTTCTGTTGCAGCCACGCGATCCCCCTGTGGATCGTGGCATCTGGCGCGGCCCGGAAGACGACCAGCGCGCGGGTCGCCAGGGCGGTTTCCTCGATGCTCGATGGCGTGTCCTTGACGCCGCCCCAGCCGCCATCGTCGTTCTGGTTGGCTTGCA
>VGWG01000214.1 GCA_016873675.1 Lentisphaerota bacterium
ACAGGACGAACCAGCGGAAGAGGCCAGCAGAGCCGCAGATGGGATAGAGATGTCCGCGCGGCGGCGGCGGGACGCGGCGCAGGAGCGGCACGAGCAGCGTCACGCCGGCCAGAGCCAGCAGCGCCGCGCCGACGACGCCGTGTTCGACGAGGAAATTGACGGCGTCGTTGTGGACATTGGCCGCGCCGACAAAGAGCTTCTTGTATTGCTCGGGCGTGAGGACCAGCGGGACAAAGTGCCGGAAGCCCCAGCCGCCGACGCCGAAGACCGGGTTGTCGCGCCAGATGGCGATGGCCGCGGGCACGAGCAGCTCAAACGCCCGCTCGTACACCTCCGTGAACAGGCGGACAACCGTCAGCCCCGTCAGCTCGCGGCGGATCGGATTGCCGGGAAACGCGAAATAACCGATGTACCCCAGCAGGGGGAGCAGCACGGACAGGCCAGCGACCATCACGCGGGGTCCCAGCTCAAGCCGCCGCCAGATCCGCGCGATCGCAAAGGCGCCGCCGGCCAGCAGCACGGCGGTGCCCATCAGGATCGAGGTGCGGCAGAGGCACAGCACCGCCGCGCAATAGAGCAGAAACACCGCGACGAGGAGGCGGTCGGCGCCCGGCGCCCCGTCCTCGCGTTCGTAGAGCCAGAACCCGCCGGCGACGACCAGCATGAAGGTGAAGAAGGCGCCGGCGTGGTTGGGGTAGCCGAAGGAGGAGAAAAACTGAGCCTTGATCGGGATCACGCCGTAGATCGCCCGGCATCCCAGCGCCATCTGCACGCAGCCGGACAGCGCCAGCGCGGCGGCGTTCCAGATCAGGATGCGCAGCAGCAGGCGCCGCCCGTCGGCATCCATCGCGTGCCGTACGGCCAGGGCCGCGACGAGCGCGGGCGGAAACCACGCGAGCAGTTGGACCGCCTCCCACGTCACCACGCTCGAGGGAAACCCGGGCAGCGGCGGCGGCCCCATCCGCCAGCCCCCGCTCTCGCCCGCATGCACCAGCGCCCGCGGGCCGTTGAAGCTCTGAAAGACCAGAAAGAAGATCAGGGCAACGGAGATGGCGAGGAGGGGGTCGAATACGAGGGTGCGGACGACCCGGCCCCGGGCCTGATCGAGGGTCTCGCCTGCGCGCATCGCCGGCAGCAGCACCATCGCCTCGATCACGCCGAGGGTGAGCCAGAACATCGGCCATAACCACGCGATGCGCGTCCCGGCAAAGGCCCAGGAGGTGTAGATCACCAGCGCGGCGACGTGGCAGACCACGAAATAACGGTAGAATTTAGTCATCGCACGACGAGAACCTCCCAGCCATCCGCCCCGCAGTGCGCCCGTACCGAATTTGTGGACAGACTCCGTCCCCGTGGAACATGCGTCTCCTTCTCGAGACAGCACGCCACAACACCCTTATAGCCAGCGGGTTGCATAGTGCATTGCGCCCCGGCCGCAGCGCGGACGGCGCCAGCGCATTTAAGTTTTGGAGAGTATACCCGAGGCTCTTGCAAAACCCCCCGCAACGCTGCGCCTGACGGCTTGCGTCGCGGGGCGTTTTGTAAGTTGAAGAGCCGCGTCGCCCAACGTGGACTCGTCTGACTTTCCAACCAATGCCCCATCG
>VGWG01000215.1 GCA_016873675.1 Lentisphaerota bacterium
CGTTGTCCATCGAGCCGCCGCTGCAGTTGATGGCGGTAAAGTAGCCATCGGTGATGCGGTTCTGGGCGAGCACCGAGCGCGCGGCCATTTCGACGATAAGCGCCACCGACCCGGGGAACACCCGGCCGTAGCCCGAGATGTCGTTGTCGGTCACCCGGAGCTGCGTGAGGCGCCCTCGCTCGTTCTCCTCGGGGGTTTTCTCCCGCCAGGTGCCGACGGCCTTGATGGCGCCGCTGCCCAGGTCGCGAAAGCGGTTGCCGCTAAGCTCCACGTCCGAGTTCCCGTACGCGATGTCAATGCCGCATTCGCCCAGACTCTCGAAGACGCAATCCCGCACGGCGACCTGCCGGGTGCCGGAAAAAATGAGCAGGCTGGGTCCGTAGTTGCCCCACCAATTCCCGGTGCCGCGATGCGCCTGATGGTCGATTTCGGAATGGCGGAAGGAGATCCCTTCGATGGTGAGGCCCGTAAGGTAGACGCCTTTGCGCCAGTCCCCCTGAAAACTGAAGTAATTGGTGAGGCGGGGTGCCCAAGCCTCGAGGGAAGCGGCGCTCTCTCCGGGGAGAGGGATGTAGTAGAGCCTGCCGGCCGGGCGGTCGAGGTACCACTGGCCCGGCTCGCGCAGCTCCTCGAACACATTATCCATGAAGTAGGAGGCGCCGAGGTACCAGGTCTGGTGGGGGTACGGAGTCTCCTGCTTGATCCAATCCGCCACGCCGTGTGAGGGGTGGGAATGCACCAGGGGCATGAACGTGCCCCACGTGAAATATGCCGTGCGGGACGCCAGATCGACGTTGGTGAGCGGGAGCCATGCGTGCTGCCAATAGTGCAGCACCATGGCATTCACGTCGCCCTGGTTCGTCCAGGCCCGGATATCGCCCTCGCGGAACACGAAGCGATTCTTGAAGGCGGTGGAGAGGATGCGGCCCTCCTCGTTGGAGGGAATCAGTCTCTCCACCCGGCTGTAGCCCTCGCGCGGGAGACGTGGCCGCTGCGCCCGGCGCCCGTTGACGAACAGTTGTCGGAAATACCAGGCACCGCTGCGCACCTCGGGCCGCTCGGTCATCAGGCACGGGGCCCCGGTGGTGGGCACCTTACCCGCGACCCAACCCCCGAGCCGGCGGGCTCCCGTGACCACGGGTTTTGCCCCGGGCGCCGCCTTGATCGAAAGAGGCCACGCGTTGGTGAGCGTGAGAGTCACCGGTTCGTCCAAAACGTGAATGCCATCCATCAGGATGACGGTTGCAGGTTTCGCAAGCGGCCCCGGGCCGAGGGAACGAGTGGACAGCGCGATTGCGTGGGGGATACTGCGCAGCGGCAACTCCGCGGTGAGCCCTGAGTTCGTGTCGGATCCCCCGGGGGAGACATACCAGGTCGTGGCGTGCAGCGCGGCCAGCGGCGCGAGCAGCAGGGCGGTGAGAAGTGTGAGAGTTGGTTTCATGGCATTTTTCTGTGTTGGACCATCAGTGCACCTGCACGGACTTCAGATCAAGTTCGAAGCTGCCGGCGGACGGGTAGGCGATGGGGTCGGTGTAGAAGCCGCCGAAGTTGATCTTCCGGTTCAGCTTGCCGGATACTGTCATGGGCTTGGCGTTGTTCACG
>VGWG01000216.1 GCA_016873675.1 Lentisphaerota bacterium
TGCCGCTCACACTCATTTCCGGCCATCGACGGACGCCGGCGCCGGGTCGCCGGCGTCCCAGATGTACATCCCCTCGGGCACGGGTACCCGGTTGCGCGAGAGCTCCCAGGTGGCGCCGTTCCAGACGTACACGCGGCCGCGCATCTCCGGCCCGGCCCGCACCGGCGCGTCCGCCGATGGCACGAATACCACCCGCGGCCCCGCGCACCCGGCCAGCAGCATCGCCCCCGCCACCACTGCCCACTGCCACTGCCACTGCCTACTGTTCACTTCCCCCTCCTGGCCTTCCATTCCGCCAGCCGCCGGTCGAGCCGCTCGCGCAACCCCGGCTTCGCCGACCGCCACGCCCTCTGCACCATTCCCGTCTGCCATCGTTACACCCTCCGTGGTTGTTCCCCGCGCGCCCATCAGGCCACCCAACCCGATTACGCGCCCTCTGTAACCAACGGAAAGAATCAACATGAGGGTTTGCTTCGCTTGACGCGCCGCCCGGTGCTGCCCCTATATGTTTGCCTGCCATCCACGGCCGCCACCAGCCCGCGAGCTGCCTCAAGCGACGCATCGAGGCAAGCGTGCCCCCAACATTCAGCCTGCCATCCTTCCGCCTATCCTTACAATCCGCAGGATAGGCCGTTAGCATGGATCACATGCTTCTCTTTTTGCCGTTGACGCTTTTCTCCTTTTGGTGCACTATCTCCGCAAACGGTGGTGATAGCCCGAAACTGCTCAATCACTTGTTCGGCGAAGAGATGAAGAAGACGATCATATCGGTACTCATCGCGTGGGCAGGCGTTGCTGCCGGGAGCGGCATTCAACTCACGATTGAACCCGTGACGAACGTCCTCCTTGTCACAGAGGCAAGCGCCCGAGGATTGCCGCCCCCGCAGGAGGTTGTGTTGACCGGCGGGTTTCCGCACCCGGACACAGGCGCCCCCACTTCTGTCACCGCGAACAACATCGTGCATCTGCCTGAGAAAGCATCGCCAGAGGCAGACGCGTGGGCGCGAACCAATGCGTTTCGAGTTGATTTCTTCGCATGCATCAAGAACACCTCGACCGACACCCTGAACTTCTACGATGAATGGAACTCCTGGGGGTTCGACCGACTGAAGATTGTGTGCTACGGGTGGCGCGAGATCTGGATCACAAAGCAGCCAGGCGTCTGGTACCGGAACTTCCCATCGTGGACCAGTCTTCGCCCCGGCGGAGTCATGCGTATTCCAGTCGCCTTTGACGAGGCGCTATGGGACGGAGCGGCCAAGGCAGAGCAGGCCAAGGACATCACCGGAGTCCGAGTATTCTACAATCAACTCGGGGCACCAACGAACGCATTCGGAATCTCAGCCGAGCACTGGCAAGGATGCGAATTCTCGCCATACTACGACATCGGGTCAGTCCTTCCTCGGCACGGTTTCAAGGCGGCAAAGCAGCAGAACATGGACAAAGGGTCGATCGGGATAGGGACGCCCCTTGCGGAGCGCCCCTCCCACACCACTGATCGTACGGATCGCGTAACCAGCGGTTCGGCTGCTAATGACAGAATGAACCGAGCAGGATGACTCCCGCCGAGCGGGTGA
>VGWG01000217.1 GCA_016873675.1 Lentisphaerota bacterium
ATACTTGGTCACATTCGTTATCCCGACAGGCACTGCCGTCCCGCCCGCGCCGGCGCCGACCGTCAATGGCGCGTCGTTATCGTTCTCGGTGGCGGTCACAACCGCGCCAACGTCAACCCCCATCAGGGATATCACGGCGCTGCCGTTCTCCGCGTCCGCATCCTGGGCCGCGGCCAGGGTCACGGTCTGATACGTGCTCCAGTTGGCGGTAGTGAAGACCAGGTTGCTTCCCGACTGGACCGTTATGTCGGCGTCTCCCGAGGTGCGTCTGGCGATGACCGTCACCGTCGCCGCCGGCGCCGCCGTGAGTTTTACCTGGAATGTCGCCGTGCCGCCTTCCGTAACAGTCACGCCCTTGACGCTGGCCGACACACGCACGGACGGTTGTCGCTCACGGACTGCCAGGGTGTGATCGCTTCCCGCTCCGATGACGACCACGCCAAAGAAGTCTGGGATCTCCACGGGATTCAACCGCATGGTGGTCGTCCCATCCCCAAGCTGGCCATAGGAGTTGTCTCCCCAGGCCCAGACACTGCCGTCCTCCTGCACAGCAAGAGAATGACCGTTGCCTGCGGCGATGGCAATAACCCCGCTCAGCGGCGTTCTATCCGCCATCAGCACCTGCACGGGATTCAGCCGGTTCGTATATTGCGTTCCATCGCCGATCTGGCCCCAAGCGTTATAACCCCACGCCCAGACGGTGCCGTCATCCTTCAAAGCAAGTGTGTGAATTGACCCGGCGGCGACGGCAGTCACATTGGACAGAGCCGCTCCATCCTGCATGATCACCTTCGCTGGGTTCAGGCGTGTGGTCATCGTCCCATCGCCAAGTTGGCCGGCCCAGTTATCACCCCATGCCCAGACCGTGCCGTCTGTCTTCAGCGCCACCGTTCTGTTCTCTCGCGCGGCGATACCGGCAACCCCGCTCAGCGACGCGCCGCCGCTCTGTTTAACCTGGACAGGTGTATTGCGACTGGTCGTCGTTCCATCGCCAACCTGACCGCTGCTATTGTATCCCCAGGCCCAGACACTGCCGTCGCTCTTCAGCGCTACGGTATGGCTCGATCCGGCCGCCACGTTGGTGACGCCGGTAAGACCAGTCACTTCTTCTGGATAGATGTTTGGATCGGTAATGCCGAGCTGGCCGTATCCGTTGTTGCCCCACGCCCACACACTGCCGTCGCTCGTCCGCGCCACCGCATGGCCGGACCCGGCACCGATACCTACCACATTCGTAAGCGCGCTCCCGTCCGACAGCTTCACCTGTACAGGCGCACTGCGACTGGTCGTTGTTCCATCGCCAAGCTGGCCGCTCACATTGTATCCCCAGGCCCACACCGTGCCGTCGGTCTTCAGCGCCATTGCGCTATAGTGACCAGCAACGATAGCCGAAACCCCCGAAAGGCCGGACACCTTTGTCGGCGTCAGCCGCCGGGTGGTTGTTCCATCGCCAAGTTGGCCGTACGTGTTATCACCCCAGGCCCAGACCGTGCCGTCACTCTTCAGCGCAAGGGAGTACGTGTAGTAATTGCCGGATGCGGCAATA
>VGWG01000218.1 GCA_016873675.1 Lentisphaerota bacterium
GCGCAACGATTCCGAAGCCCACGCCTGGATCGGGCGGTACGGCGGTGGCTTCGGTGGGCAGCCGATGTAGCGGAAGGCACGGAGGCGCTATGAAAGAGGAAGCCTTGGCCTTGGTTCGTGGCGTGTCTGATCCGGCGCAAGCCCTGAACCGGCTCCGGGAATACCTTCAGGCGTTCGTGTTGCGGTCGTTCCATGAAAGCGAGGCGTTCCGTCCGTTGGCCTTTGTCGGCGGAACGGCACTACGTTTCCTGCACGGTCTACCACGATTCTCTGAGGACCTCGATTTCTCGCTTGTCTCCGGCGATGGTTACGCGGGAAAGGTGTGGATGGCCAAGGTGAAGCGGGATTTGACGCTGGCTGGGTTTGATCCGGAGGTGACCTGGAATGACCGCAAAGTTGTGCATGCGGGCTGGGTGCGCGTGGCCGGAGTCCTCCATGAGGCTGGTTTGTCGACCATGCCATCCGAGAAACTGGCCATCAAGGTGGAGATCGATACGCAACCGCCGGTGGGGGCGCGCTGCGAACGCCGGGTCGTAACGCGCTACGTCACCTTCCTGCTGCAGCACTACGACTTACCATCGCTCCTGGCCGGGAAACTGCACGCTGCCATCACCCGCAAGTATGCCAAGGGGCGTGACTGGTATGATCTCATCTGGTATCTCTCGCAACGTCCGCCGCTGATCCCGAACCTGTCCTTGTTGCAGAAGGCGCTGGACCAGACGCAAGGGGCCGACCGTCTCGACGCGTCATCCTGGAAGGGACTGGTGCGGGAGCGCTTGATGGCATTGAACATTCAGGGGGTTCGCGATGATGTCAGCCCTTTTCTGGAACGGCCACAGGATGCAGCGCTGATGACGCATGAAAACCTGGAGGCGCTACTGGGGTGAGGGGTTATTGCTGGTAACTGTCACTTTGTGACAATCTTTGACAAGGAACAGACAAATGAAATCGTTGTGCGCGCGTCAGGTCCATCTGGATTTTCACACCTCGGAGCATATTGGCGGCATCGGCGCCCGTTTCCAACGACGCCAGTTTCAGGAGGCGCTACAACTGGGTCATGTGAACTCGATCACCGTGTTTGCCAAGTGCCACCACGGCTGGTCTTACTACCCTACGAAGGTCGGACAGCCTCACCCGCACCTGAAGATCAATCTGTTAAAGGCGCAGATCGAGGCCTGCCACGAAATCGGCGTTCGGGCGCCGATCTACATCACGCTCGGCTGGTCGGCCCGGGACGCCCTGCAGCACCCCGAATGGACCGTGCGTAAGCGCGACGAGTCCACCTTCGGCTTAAATGTGGACGCGAAAGCAAAGCCCTCCGACCGCCGCTCCGAATTTTCCTGGACATTCCTGTGTCCGGCCACGCCCTACCGGGACCTGGTCCTGGCACAAACCGAGGAGATCTGCCGGCGTTTTGACGTGGACGGTCTGTTCTACGATATCTGCGTGTGGCCGCCCTGCTGGTGCCCAACGTGCCGCGCGGGAATGAAAGCGGAGGGGCTCGACCCGGAGAAGGAAAGCGACGCCCAGGGCTTTAAGATCC